>JAHHIL010000063.1 GCA_019358975.1 Trichocoleus desertorum ATA4-8-CV12 | reverse complement strand
GATACTTGGGCGCTATGCCAAGAAAGCGAAAAGAACCAAGACAGATGTGATTCGAGAGTTCATTAGGTCGTTGGAGAAGTAGCCTACCTAGCTGTTCGTCTTCGACTCACCGCCTTATATCCCACCGCTAAAGCATGTGGGTTTTACGGCGATTTCTATAACTGAGCATTACATGTCAAACTTCGGGCGGTTCTGAGTTCCCTAGCTTTAGGGCACAGAAGCTGGTTGAGTTTAGTTATTGAGTGCAGTCTAAGGCCGTGAAAAATGCTGTGGGCGAAGATTGAGCGTGAAGGTTGACAGAGTCGGGCGACTAACTTGTGTGAACGAACCTGAAGATGCCTAGTTTCCCAGTTTCAGCGGTACGTCGAACCTTGGCTGGTGCAACTTTCGGCCAGCTACACGATCTTCTACAGCAAATGGCTGTGGCGATCGCACCCCAAACAACTGTATCTGTGCTGACTGAAGCCATTCTTGCCTCCCTTCCAGACCCGCTGAATTCGGAGATAGCCCGGTTTGTGGTGGTGGTTTCAGAGCCATTTAGTGCGCTGCTGCTTGCCAAAACTGCGGAACCTCAGGTTAATAGTGAGTACGCGGCTGAGTCGGCTTACGAACTCGATCTAACGTTTGATCCAGAGGCGATCGCGAAGTTTTTATCCCAAATCAGCAACTGCTTTACCGCACCTTCCGATGTGGTTGGCACGCTAGAGCAACTTTGCCAGCGACTCCACCCGAATGATGCCAAAATCCAAAGTGACTTTACGTTGCAGTTGGTCGAACAACTAGCGATCGCGGCTCTACCCACTCAGGTAGACCACGGGTATCCCAATGTATCCGTTTGTCAGCCTGTAGAAGAAGCTTTGCGCCAGCAGGTAGAACAAGAACGCTTACTAAATCAGGTGATCACCCAAGTTCGCCAAAGCTTGGAGCTATCCACCATTTTAGAAACAGCAGTCCAGCAAGTTCGCCACTTTTTGCAGGCCGATCGCCTGGTTATTTATCAATTTGATGCTCATCTAGCTTCGCTAAACCCAAATCCCAACGCTCCTATCAATTCAGAGCCTTTACAAGAGCACTTGCAAAAATTGCGACCTGGCTATGGTTGCATTACCTACGAAGCCTGTGCCTCCGCTAACATTCCTTCGGTGCTGCATGTGGCAGAAGAGGAAAACTGTTTTGTCGGGATTCCGAATTGCCAAGAAAAGTATTGCCAAGGCTACACGCTAGCCGTCAATGATGTCGCTGCCACCTACGTCCTATCGCCCTGTTTGTTAGAGCTGTTGCGTCGCCACCAGATTTTGGCTAAGTTGGTGGCTCCGATTGTGGTGCAGGGACAATTGTGGGGGTTGCTGATTGCCCACCAGTGCTTTGCGCCAAGGGAGTGGCAAGACAGTGAAAAGACATTTTTGCAGCGGATTGCCGAGCACTTAGCGATCGCCATTGACCAAGCCCAGCTTTACGCCCAGTTGCAGCAGCAAAAAGAAACTCTAGAAGAGCGGGTGATTGAACGCACCCAAGAGCTACACGATGCCTTGGCTGTGGCTCAATCTGCTAGCCGCGCTAGAAACGACTTTTTGGCGACGATGAGCCATGAATTGCGAACGCCCCTAACCTGTGTGATCGGCATGTCAGCCACACTCTTGCGTTGGTCTTTCGGACACTTGAGCGATCGCCAACGGCACTATTTACAAACCATCCACGACAGCGGCGAACATCTTCTCGCCTTAATCAACGACATTTTAGACTTGTCTCAGGTAGAAGCGGGTAAAGCCACCTTAAAGATTAGTGAGTTCTCCCTCACCAGCTTAGTCAAGCAAAGCTTGCAAACGTTACAAGACAAAGCTGAGTCCAATAGTATTGAACTGGTGAGTGAGGTCGAGATTCCGGTTGCAGGCGATCGCTTTACCGCCGACCAACGGCGTCTAAAGCAAGTGCTGCTCAACCTCCTCAGTAACGCGATTAAATTCACCCCTGAAGGGGGTCGAGTCACCCTGCGAGCTTGGCTAGAGGCAGGGAAAGCAGTGTTGCAAGTGGAAGACACAGGCATTGGCATTCCAGAACACCAACGGCCTTTGCTGTTTCAAAAATTTCAGCAATTAGATACCTCTTACCAGCGTAAGTATGAAGGCACAGGACTAGGTCTGGCATTGACCAAACAATTGGTAGAACTGCATGGCGGCTGGATTGATGTAGATTCTACGGTCGAGATCGGCTCTATTTTTACAGTGCATCTGCCTGCCCAACTTCTGCCTACTGCCAGTGGCATTAATCCCACTAATGCCAACCACAGCAATTCTCAAGGGCGTATTGTTCTGATTGAAAACCACGAAGAAAGCGCTATGCTGATCTGCGATCTGCTGACGGCAGCGGGCTACCAAGTGGTGTGGCTAGTTGATGGCTCAACCGCAGTGAAGCAAATCGAAATCTTGCATCCAGTCGTCGTGGTCGCAGACATGCAACTGCCTGGGATGGATGGATACGAGGTGATGCACTATCTACGGACTTCACCTACCACTCAATCCCTGAAAATTTTAGTCCTAACCACTCACTGCCCTGATAAAGCCGATTCCCATTACTTGGAGGCAGGGGCAGACGACTGTTTAGGGAAGCCCATTGAACCGGAACAGCTGCTATATAAGGTAGCAGCCTTGATCGACTCAACCAACGTAGCCCTAACAGAAGCTCATGCTGCGGAAAACGCATCTATTCGTTAGCTGCTGCATCTGTCACCTCCATTAGAAGCTCAGACATGTCTGCGACTTTTGGCCATCTGATTCAATCTTTACGGCATGGCTTAATTGTGTCCTGCCAGGCTCCATTGGACTCGCCATTACATGAACCCAATGTGATTGCCGCGATCGCCCAAGTCATCCAAGCCGCTGAGGAATGAGGGATGAAGGATGAGGGATGAAGGATGAGGTGGCAGAAAAGCTAAACAGCTCGAAGTACTCACAGTTAGATTCGTTTGGAGGGGGTCTGGGGGACGCAACCGTCCCTCAGTGGGGGTTTGGGGGCGAGTGCCCCCAAGGCTCGGTTCCAAATAGCCCAAAAAGCTGACCCAAAAATCTAACCCAAAAACTCTCCAATCTCCTGCCGCAGCCGATAAACAATTGTATTCGGTTCAATTTGGCTCAAAATATCCTGAATCACCGTATTTGGCCCTTGTGGCCCCCAAGTACAGCCTTGCTCCAAATAAACCTGCGCCGCACGTCCGATCGCATAAGCTCCATACCCAGCTGCCGCCGCTTGCACCACCGCAACCCCAGCATAGGCAGAAAAGTTAGCAGGATTCTCGCCTGAGGCGATCGCTACAGTACTCTTGCCCAAACCCAACAAAACACCACTGCCCAGCTCACTCAGCAGCAAACTGCCAGAACTGAGCAAAATGGTTTTCCAGAGCTTTCCAGCTTCGTAGCGAGTCATTGGTAAGCCGTAGAGACGCGCCAACTCTCGAATTAGCGCTAAATCCGCCACCACGCCCCCAGCTAAATCCAAAAACGCGATCGGATTTAAGGCGATCGCCATTGCTTTATAACGAGTAAACTTCCAAATCAACGCCTCAGCTTCAGGGCTGCATAACTCGATCGTCGTTTGGGCAATCTTGGTTTCGGCTTCTCGTGCTTGCCGCAAGGCATTTAAGGCCAAGAGCGATCGCCCTTCCCGATTCAGCAGTGTTAGCAGTTTGTCTTGCAACGGCTCAATTTGGGGCGGTGGCGATTCCCACTCATAGGTGACACGACCATCGGGCCATTCTACCCGTACTTGCAACGGGGCAGGCTCAGCAGCCACCATGACAATCTCATCAGTCGAGAGCAGTTGCTGTAGACGTCGGCTGTCTCTGCTGTTAGCTCCTAGTTGCTGTAGATTTTTATAAATCGCTTGGCGATCGCGATCGGGATACAGATCAATTTTGTTGAACACCAAAAGCAGCGGTTTTTGGGTTTCTCGCAATTCGCACAGCGCTTGATATTCAGTGCGAGTAATATCCCCAGAGACTACGAATAAAATCAGATCAGCTTGGCGAGCCACATCGCGGGCCATCTTGGCGCGAGCCTGCCCTTGCACCTCATCGAGGCCAGGCGTGTCAATCAGTTCGACTTGTACCTTGCTTTTGGTGTTTGGCACCCAACGCACCGAGCGCGGCCACTGCGTTACGCCATTCAGCGGCCCCGTTTGCAAAACTTTTTGCCCTAACAGAGCATTCAATACGGCAGATTTCCCTCGACTCACCAACCCAAACGTGGCAATCCGAATCACTCCTTGGTCCAGCTTGTTCAAAGTGGCTGACAAACCTTCCAGCTCTGTTTGCAAAGCCGCTTGTAGCTCTAAATTATTAGGCAGCTTAAATTGCCGCAGTCGCTGGTTGTGGCGCGACAGAATCTCTCGCAAACTGGCTCTGGCTCGACTGAAGTGCGATTCTTGCCGGGCAGAAGGGGCAGAACTGGAAGCAGATTGAAAGTTGGTGGGGGCGTTAGGTTGAGAGGAGGGAGGATGACTCAAGGCTAGTACTGGAAAGACTGACCGCAGATCTATTCTCCTCTACTAGCTCCAATTCGTGGCTAGCTAGCTGGAGGTTGGGTAACGGTATAGATGCCAAGGGTAGGGCTGGCTCGATCGCTGCGGTTAATTGCAATGGAGGTTGCAACTGAGGCGAGGGGTTAGGCGCAAAGGACGCAAAGCGCTCTGTCACCTGCTTTACCAGAGCTTGAACAAAGCTTCTCTGCTGAGTTTGGTGGAATACGGTTTTGATCACTTGAGTCAGGCGATCGAGACTTAGGGGATTCTCGGACTCTGGGAGAATAGAGGCACTTTGCTCCTCGAAATATTCGCTTAAGCTCAATCCAGCCAAGCGAGTCAAGTAAGCAGCACTGGCACCCTGGACTCCGCCACCTGCCACATAGGTGATGGCATGGCTCTTGAGCACCGTGCCGATCGCCTGGGTCGAGAGTTCTACTAAACCTAATTTCAGCAGTAAACTAGCCATTGTCTTTGCAATAGTTTGCGCTTGCTGTAAGGAAAATTTTTGCTGATAAATGGCGCTCAGGTCTAGGACTAGCTGAGCGTTAATTGCGGTAGTGGCTAAGAGATCTAAGGCTGGTACTGGGTTGGCAAACGCTGTGGCTGCGGCAATCCATTGGTATTGCTCAATTAGCGGCAAGGCGCGATCGCGACGAACTTGATTTAGCACGGTTCGTACTTCTGTTTTCAGCGCTAATGCGCTCCGCCAAGTCGTGGCCCAAACTAATTGCTGGCTTTCCTGAGTTAGAAGCTGTTGTAACCGCTCGCAGAGCCAATTAACGTCGGGTTGGGGTTGCTCCATCCACTCCTGCACCGAACCATCTGCCTGATGTTGGCGCACTTTTAAGGGATTGGGTACTGCCGCGATCGCCATCACATCGGCACTGTTTAAGTAATCTTGAGTGCGCGTTTGTAGTTGCCTGAGCACTAGCGATCGCTCAGTGGGTAAATACTGATCTTGCTTATTCAAAACCAGGAGTAGGCGCTGATTAGCAGCAGACAGTTGTTGCACCACCTGCAACTCAGACTCAGTCAAATCGCCTGCCACCACAAAAATGACTGCATCTGCGGTTTTCGCCTCAGCGATCGTATCTACATCGAGGGTGGAAGTCTCTGCTGCGAGTAGAGCGGGTAGATCTTGCCAAGAAATAGGTTGCGACACAGCAGCCAGTCCTTGCGCTTGCAGAACCTGAACGAGGGAAGTTTTGCCAACCGCTCGCCCCCCTACCACGGCGACTCGAAGTTCTTGCCGCTCTAACTCCGGTGTCAAAGCTTGGAGTTGCGTTTCTAGCATCGGAATGCGGGCAATGGTTTCAGGACGTACCTTTTCTAAGGTGGCTACCTCGGCCTGTAACTGATGGATTCTGTCTTCAACTTCCACCAAGCTTTGTTCAACCTGTAGGCGGCTCACAGGAGATGCTGGAGCAGAAATGGGAACAATTTGAGCACTAGGTTTCTGAAAAAACCAAACACCTGCCCCTGCCGCGATCGCTCCTAGCGTGACTAAGCCGCTGACCTCTGCCAGCGAGTGCGCCATACTTTCCAGAAACCACAACCCAAAGGTAAGCCCTACTCCCCCAACCAAAACAGGTCGCCGCCACAGGACAGTCATAGAATTACAAGCGCTTGATAAAGAATTTTTTGAGGATTACTGGCCTTAGTAGTATCACTTCTGCGGCAAAAAATTCCATGTCTGACTAAAAGTGTTACCCACCAGTTCTGCAATGCCCTAGATACCCCTATTCTACGACGGAGAATTCTGCTCCATAGCTCAGGCACCTAAGGCTTCTCCGATCGAGCAATATCAATTCTTATCACAAAAAACAAAGCTCCGTAGCGATTAACTACAGAGCTTTGTTTTTATTTGGTGGCGGGGCATGGATTTGAACCATGGACCTTCGGGTTATGAGCCCGACGAGCTACCAGACTGCTCTACCCCGCGTCGGCTTTATTACTATAACCAAAAGCTTCTGAGATTGCAACCCCCAATTTCTAAATTAGGGATAATTCACCCAAAACGTCTAAACGCTTGAATGAACTCAGGGTAATAAAGCTTTCGGTTAGAGCCTCTGCGATCGCTGGAGTTACCCAACCGAGCTGCTTGAGAATGTGAATTGCGGCTGCGTACTTGGCTCGCTTCGCTCCATCGACCACCTTAATGGCTAGCCCTAAGCCTTCCCCAACTCGACCAATACACTGCACACCTTCCGCACCCGATTTGCTGACCAACTCGCCTTGAGTGAGGCGCATCACTTCGGTATCAAACTCGCCTTCTCCCGCCACCATATTCGGGTGATGGGTCATGGCTCGGACAATCCGCTCCATATCTAGGTTGTTGCCGGAAGCAAGCTGGGCATAAAGAGTAGCCATCTGCCCCAATTGCAAGAAATAAGTCGGAGCGCCACAGTCGTCTCTAGCGCCAATAAATTCCTCAGCTGGCATCCGGAGTAACTCGGCCACCTTGCCCAGAATCAATTTCTGGACTGGGTGATTGCGCTGCAAGTAATTCGACAACGGCCAGTTGCGTTGCTGACAAACCGCTAGCATCCCGGCATGTTTGCCAGAGCAGTTATATTCCAATGGGCTGCGCTTGCCTTCAGGAATCGGGCATTGTAGAGCTGATGGATCAATGTCACTGCGCCACAGGATATTAAAAGCCTGCCGCACTTGCTCAATCGTGCCCCTATGCGAGCTGCAAATAATCGCTAAATCTCGATCGGTCAGGTTATAACGCTCTAATGTGCCTGTTGTGGTTATAGATAGTGCTTGAAACGGCTTCAGTGCAGAGCGCACAAAAGTAGCGGTTTCAGCATTGCCTGCCACTGAAAGCACTCGCCCTCGGTCATCACAGGCGACGGCTTGGACGTGATGGCTGGACTCGACCAACCCTTCACGCAGTAATCTAACTTCTAGCTCAGCAGCTTGAGTTCGTTTTCCCCTAGTCATGGCTAAAACTCTGACATACTCCAGTTCCCAAGGCAAGCCTAGCTTACAGAGCTATGACACTTACAATATTTTGATTAATCTTTGTGGGGCTAATTTTCATGGCTATGTTTTGAGTTAAAGATATTGCCAAACAATGCCACCGCAGCAAAAAAGAGCGACAAGGCAACCAAAGCTGCGCTGTAGCCGCCGTAAAATCGGTTGAATTTCGTAGCTAACAATTAAGCGATCGCGTGTCAGCACCTCCGGCGGCTTGGGCCAATATTGACCGTCATACCAGCCTGACTCTTCGTAAAAAACGGTTTCGTTGAGGAGGCGATCGCGAATATAACTCCAGCCTAAATAAAGGCGAAGTAAGGCTAAAACAACAATGAGGCCCGCACCAGCCGTCCCACTCAACGCAAACTGGACCGGGTGTTTCACCCAGGAAAAGCTATAAGTTGCAACTGGCCCTACCACTAACCAACTGCAAATCCAAATCCAAAGAATCGTAGTGAGGTAGGTGTGCAAAGGTAAAGTTGCCCAACGGAAAAACCAAGACTCCTTGAGGTCTCGGTATTCATTAAGCGGCTGCTGCTCAGAAGGAACGGGACAAACAGGGGTAGAAATATCCATAGGCAACATTAGCAAGTGCAGAGGCGACCCAAGAGCCGTCTGTCCCTTTAATTTACCTAATCCTTTGGCAAGGTGGAAAATTCAATTTTTTCCGCATGGCCCCAAAAGGCTTCGAGATTATAAAATTCTCGTTGCTCTGGCATAAAGACGTGAGCAATGACCTCACCATAGTCTTGCACCATCCAGCTGCCATCGCCTTGGCCTTCGGTGCGCAGAGGGAATCGTTGGCACTCCTCCTCTACCTTATCCTCAATTGAGCGTGCGATCGCCCGTACCTGAACGCTGGAGAAACCCGTGACCAGGACAAAGTAATCTGCCAAATAAGAAACTTCAGAGACTTTGAGGATGACAATATCTCCTCCCTTACGGTCATCCGCAGCTTCAGCAATTAGCAAGGCCAGTTGTTTACTAGTATCTTCCTTCGCAACGCTGGCAACTGGAGAGGAAGCCGCCGTTGGGTAAGAACGCACTTGGAAATCGGTCATTCAGTTCTCAGTTCCTTGTGTAGTAACAGAATTTATCGGATGCGATCGTTTTAAAAACCAATTGCGCGTGAGAACAGTTCGAGGATGAATTAGCCGATGGGTATCCAGAAAATACTTCAGAGAATAATTACAGGTTAAATAAACCGCTTGATGTAAATCCTGCAAACTGCTTTGCCGCAAGGTTTCTAATTCGGGATTATCTCCCCGTCCCAGCTCCAAGCTATCTGCCAGAAAAACGACACAACTTAGCAAACCCATTCCAGGTCTACCCAGTGTGTGATCACCAATAGCTTGCAAGACTTCTTCGTCCTCAACCCCAAACTCATCTCTAGCTACGATGGCACCAACTGGCGCATGTAGTAAGTGTGGGTTTGCTGCTTCTACCGGGTCTATCTCTAAACCCTCGGCCTGAGCCATCTCTAGAAGGCGTTGGGGCTTGAAGTACTTTGCCAGATCATGCATTAACCCCGCCTCTGCCGCTTTCTCGACATCTAGACCGTGATGCTGAGCTAGTTCTATGGCAGTCTGCTCCACTCTCAAAATGTGCTTAAGCCGCGAGTCAGGCACATTTATAGCCAACCAACTTAAAACCTGTTCACGCTGGACTGCGCCTGACAAATATTTAATGTCAGAAGTGGTTGGAGAGTCAGGACGAGGACCGTGGTCCAAGGGAATAGATGATTTGATCTGCAAAATTTTTGAAAGGAGATTTATGCGATCTGCCTCTCATTTTAGCGGAATTATTTGCAGCAGCACCTCAGCTATAGGTTTAGTAAACCGTACAAAACTGCCCAGATATCACGATACCTGAGCCGAATCGAACTAGCGATTTAGAGTGCAACTTGTGTTCTAGACGCCTCAAAACGACCAGAAGCCTTAAAGATCGACTTATGACTTCTCAGCCATGAGCTCTGGTAGGACTGAAATATTAGTAGAGGATTTGGTTACGACCGTTCTAAACAAAGCTTCATACTGGTTGAGAGCTTGCTCAAAGGCATAGCGCTCAGTTGCATACTGTCTGCCTTTTTGGCCTAGCATCTCTGCTTTAGCGGGATTAGCGTGGAGTTCTAAAATTGCAGCAGCCAAGGCATCCGGGTTTTCTGGTTCCACAACAACGCCCCCACCACTTTGTTGAACCGCTCTAGCAGCCGTTCCGGTGTCAGGGACTGAGGCAATGATGGGGCGACCACTAGCCAATAGCACCTGAGTTTTGGAAGGCATATTGAAAGAGATCACGTTACTCTTTTGCACAATTAAGCCGATGTCGGCGGCTGCTAGCATTTCTGGTAATTTCTCTCGCGGTGCAAAAGGCAACAGGAGTACGTTGTCCGCTCCTCGGGCCCGACAATAATTTCGCAAGCCTTGTAGCGCTTTTTCCTCACCAACAATTACCACCGCGATTTCGGGAATGTGGCGCAGGCGGGTAGCCGCTTCTACAACTGTTTCTAGCCCTTGAGTCAGGGCGATGTTGCCAGAATAGAGAACCACAAACTTGTTTTCGAGCTGATGGGCGACTCGGAAGGCGTTGTTTTCTTTAGGCAGAGGACGGATGAAGTTGACATCAACCCAGTTGGGAATGCAAACCATCTTCTCTGGAGCTACCCCTTTAGCGGTGAGGTTGTCAACAAACCCTTCTGTAATGACGCTAATTTTGGTCGCGGTGCGATAAGCAAATTTTTCTAAAGCTGAGAAGACTCGGATCATGGTCTTACTCTTCAGCAACCCCACATGCACTGCCGCATCGGGCAAAATATCTTGCAAGTTCAGTACGACAGGACAACGGCGAATCCAGCCGAGTAAAGCCGCTGGAACACTGACTGGCAAGGGTGGAACAGTCAATAAAATGACATCAGGCCGCCAACCACGCATGGCTTGCAGGAAGCTGGTTAGGACAAAACTGCCATCGAGGAGGATGCGATCGAGTAAACCAGGTTTTGGCTTGACCCAAACAAAACTGCGTTGGATGGTAACTCCGTTTTTTTCTTCGGTGACATACCACTTCCCCTGGTATTCGTCGTAGATGCGACGTTGGGGATAGTTGGGCATACCAGTGACAACGCGAACTTCATGACCTCGTTGGACCAACCCTTCTGCCAATTCGGTCATCAGGGGGGCAATGCCGATGGGCTCTGGATGGTAGTTGTAGGAATAAATTAGAATTCGCATAGTCGTTAACTTACATCGTTCTACGGAGCTGCGAGTCCAACGCGCCTCCAGAACTTGCCCATGTTGCATAGGACTCTGGAATTTTGCTGCGTCCTCACTAGAAACTTAGCGATAGATCACAAACCGAGGAAATGTTAAAGGCGAGACTTCAGCGAATCTTTTTGTAAAATTTTGTTCATTTAAAGATCAGATGAACATTTCCTCTGGGCGCGGTCATTTTTTGAAGAGCGCTACCGAACTTAGAAATACCACAAATTTTGTCCTTGTCGGTCGTCTACAATGAGTTTTCCCTGCTAATGGCACTTTGTTAAGATGACTGCTGACACCGCCACAGCTCGCTTGGTTGAAGTCTTTTCAGCAATTCAAGGAGAAGGACTGAATGTAGGCACACGCCAACTTTTTATTCGGTTTGGCTTCTGCGATTTACGTTGCCGCTTTTGTGATAGTGCTCATACCTGGACGGCCCCTGCTACTTGCCAAATTGAGCGATCGCCCGGTTTACGAGATTTTGAAACGCATCCGAATCCAGTAACTTTACCCACTTTGTTGGCGTGGGTGCAGCGGCAAAATCAGCCAGGGTTACACGACAGCATTAGCCTGACTGGGGGCGAACCTCTGCTGCACGCGGCATTTCTAGCTGAGTTTCTGCCTCAAGTGCGCCAGCAAACGGGACTACCGATTTACCTCGAAAGTGGCGGGCATCGGCCTGAACAGTTGGCAATGATTCTGCCGTATTTAGATGCTGTGGGCATGGATGTGAAGTTGCCAAGCGTTAGCGGTGAAACCCTTTGGACAGCACACGCTGAGTTTTTGCAGCGCTGTCATGATGCCTCGGTGGAAGTATTTGTGAAGGTGATCGCTTCCCAAGCTACCAAACTAGAAGATTTGGAGCAGACAGCTCAGTTGGTTGCCGCAGTCGATCCAGCAATTCCAGTCTTTCTCCAACCTGTAACTCCCCTGGATGTGCCCCATTCACTGGGTCATGCTTTTTCGCCACCCGATCCCGATCAAGTTTTGACCTGGCAAGCTCTGATGAAGCGCTCCTTGAAACAGGTGCGAGTCATTCCTCAAACTCACAAAATGCTAGGCCAACTGTAATCTGCTACCTTTTCTCAAAAGGTTAAAACGAAGTCGAGCATTTACCCAACTCCGTTTGATTCAGATAAAAAGTCTTAACGACGTTACAAAACGATGAATCTATGGCATTTCTGGGCGGCCACCTTTCGCTTTGGCTTTCGCTTTGGCTGCACTACGCTTTAGGGCTTCCAACCGAGCTTCGTACTTGCCCCGTTGTCGCTTCTTGGGAGTTTGATCAATTAAAGCTTTGAGAGCACTACCCAAACTCTTGTAGGCATTGGGCAAGCTGTAGCCAAATCGAGTAGCGAGGGCGATCGCCTTCTCATCAGCATCAATGGCCTCTCGCACGGTGCGCTCATTATTGTTCTTCTGAAACAAGCGGTAACCTGAAACTCCACACAGCCCTAGTGCTAGCAGCAAGAGCAACCCATCTTGAACCCAAAGTTCTCCCACAGCACCACCCAGACCAATCGCCAAAGCGGCCATTTCCCAGCCATCTTTGGGAATTGTATCGTTCTGAATACGTGCTACTTCATGCCAAAACAGCAAGTTGCGTTGATCGATCGCGAGTTGTTCCCAACGAATTAAGTCAATCTGAATCTCAACTTGATCCTTGCCAATCTCTTCAGCTGTAATCAGAGGAGGGTTAACAGTTGTGGCTCCCTCCACCATGACCCAACTCTGCAGTTCAGGGGGTAGCAGGGCTTTTAAACGCCGGAGTTCGCTCATCTCGGCTCTGGTCGTGGAGGTTGCATACGATGTCATAGTCCGGGCCTTGGCAACTCGCAACAAGAAAGAATACTACTTTGGAGTATAGCTGTCTTTACATGCTAATAATTCTCTCTATCTCCGGTTAATCTAGAGTACTGAGTTAGAACGACGTAAGCGAGAATAGCTTGCTGACAGCTGGCAAATAATCATTCAGTAGGAAACATTCCTCGTTTTTTTCGGGCTTCCATGGCTCGTTCTAGGAGTCCCAAAAGTCCTGGGGCCTGCTCTTGCAACGCCAGCAGTAACCTTTCCCCTTCTTCTTCATAACCAGGGTCTTGACCAGTTTCCATCACAGCTTGCAAGCGTGGCATAGCGACTTCATCAACGATTTGCACCAACCCTGCTAGACAACGACTAAATTGTTTTTCTGTCAGCAAAGAATCTTCGAGCGGAAATTCAATAATGGCTCGAATCTCTCCATCAGAGGGATCATATTCCCACTGCAACATTTTGGTTTCCCAAGAGATGCAGAGCATAGTTTGCAAAATTGCATCTTTGTGGGGGTGGTCTTGGATGCCTGAGAGCACTTGTGGGGCAAACAGCTTAAAGAACTTACCTTCTTCGTCTAGTTGAACCACGATGACAAAGTTTTCAACATTTTCAGCCTCTACGCCTGTAACGATACGGTAGTCTGCTTCATCGATATCGTAAGTCCAACCTTTGTTGTCTAAATAGTTGGCAATCTGTTGCAACGTCGCGCCCATAGGTGCCTCATTGGTGATTCGCTAAGCAAGCAGGTGAAATCAAAATGCTTCATCCTCTGCCCTATTGAATTTATCCGAGAAGAGGTCATCAGACAAAACCCCCACTCAGGGTGGGGGCTAGGCAAAAGCATAGATCACAAGGCGGTAGATGCTGACAGACTTAGATCTTGGCTTCTTCGCGGACCAACTTATCCCAACCTAAGTCTTTCAGATTGTTGTTGCGACGCAGGGGCCGAGTCACCAGCTCTAGGATGTCACGGGAGTTGGTAAAGCCGTGGATTTGGGCGAAGGTAAACTCTACAGACCATTTGGTGTTAATGCCACGCGCTTCTAGGGGATTGGCGTGGGCCATGCCCGTAATCACCAAATCTGGTTTTAGCTCATGAATCCGTTGGATCTGGTTGTAGTTGTCAGGTTTTTCTACAATCCGTGGGTTCGGCACTCCCATGTCGCGGCAGGTTTTCTCTAGCAGAGCCAGTTCAGCTGCCTGGTAGCGCTTATCCATGTAAGGAATGCCGATCTCTGGGCAACTCATGCCGCAGCGAATTAGGAAGCGAGCTAGAGAAATTTCTAGCAAGTTGTCTCCCATAAAGAAGACAGATTTGCCGCGAATTAATTGGAGGTAATCTTCCAGGCTGGCCCAAATCTGGGCTTCCCGCTCGTCTAAGCCTTGGGGTTCAATGCCGAATACCGAGCAAATCTTTTCGAGCCAAGCCCGCGTGCCATCCGGGCCAATGGGGAAAGGAGCACCGATCAACTTGCACTTGCGACGACGCATCAAAGTGGTGGCAGTGCGGCTGAGGAAAGGATTGATCCCAGAGACATAATAGTTTTCTTCGAGTACGGGTAGCTCGGTGTAGCGCTTGGAGGGTAACCAACCACTTACTTTAATGCCTTGCTTCTTCAGTTCCAGGGTGAGTTGCGTCACCACAGGATCAGGCAATGAACCGAACAATACGAGCGGAGGATGATCGGCGTATTCCGATTGCTCAGCAGCTATTTCTTCTTTCTTACGACCAAAGTTGAGCAGTTTGGCAATAGCGTTGCGCTCATCTTTTTCGGTTTCTGTCGTTGCAGCCTTGTCTGGACAGCGCTGAGCCATTGCTGCTAGAACCGTGTCTTCCCCTTGCGTGAAGGCATAGTCCAGCCCGTTAGCACGAGCTACCACAATGGGAATCCCGATTTCTGACTCTAGCTTGGGAGCCAAGCCTTCCAGGTCCATTTTGATGATTTCGGTGGTGCAAGTGCCGATCCAAACAATCACGCTGGGGTTGCGATCGCGCTTAATCTGATCGCACAAGCGCTTAAGTTCTTCGTAGTCGTTGAGCTGAGCGGAGATGTCTCCTTCTTCCAACTCTGCCATCGCATACCGAGGCTCAGCAAAGATCATCACGCCCATCGCGTTTTGCAGGAAGTAGCCACAGGTCTTAGTGCCAATGACGAGGAAGAAGCTATCTTCAATTTTTTGGTATAGCCAAGCCACACAGCTAATCGGGCAAAAAGTGTGATAGTTACCAGTTTCACACTCAAAATCTAGGGCTTGGGGCTGAGTTTCAGCAAGGGTCATGAACGGTGTTCCTCTCCAGGGTTCTACTAATTACGTGTTGCTGATTTTTAGACCATCATCAGATCTAGTTCTTCGTCTTCCCTTTTCTGTACTGGTGCGGGGTTGAGATAGAAATCAGACAAGAGAGCAAACAGGTCGCGATCGGGAGTATCGGTGGGTACGACACCTTCTGGCTGAGCCAAAATCTGGTCGGCAATGCTGAGGTAGTAGTCGCACACATAGTTCAAGGAAGGATCAGACTCGGCCATCTCAAACAAGGTTTTGCCTTTTACGCGGGAAACCCGGATGTCTTCGATTAGGGGTAGAACTTCCAGCACGGGCATGGGCACTGTTTCAATGTACTTGTCGATCAAGTCGCGCTTGGCAGTCCGATTACCGATCAAACCAGCTAGACGCAGAGGGTGAGTTCTAGCTTTTTCCCGCACCGAAGCTGCAATCCGGTTAGCCGCGAACAGAGCATCAAAACCATTGTCGGTCACGATCAAGCAGTAGTCGGCATAGTTGAGGGGAGCCGCAAAGCCACCGCAGACTACGTCACCCAACACGTCAAACAAAATCACGTCGTACTCATCAAAGGCGTTGAGTTCTTTCAACAATTTAACGGTTTCACCCACCACGTAGCCACCACAACCCGCTCCGGCGGGAGGGCCACCTGCTTCCACGCAGTCTACGCCACCATAACCCTTGTAGATAACATCTTCTGGCCAAACATCTTCGTAGTGGTAGTCTTTGGCTTGCAGTGTGTCAATGATGGTGGGAATTAGGAAGCCCGTTAAGGTAAATGTGCTGTCATGCTTTGGGTCACAGCCAATTTGTAAAACCTTTTTACCGCGCTTGGCTAAAGCAGCTGAAATATTGCAGCTCGTTGTCGATTTGCCGATCCCGCCTTTGCCATAAACTGCTAGTTTCACGCCAATCTCTCCTATAGCTTCGTATCAAAATCTGGGGGCCGCATTGGCTGCACGGCGCTTGAGGTGACCGTGGCATGCGCTTTATCAAGTTGTTGCCTGCATTATTGTCGAACTTCCAGGGAAAAGAAAGAGGATGGAAGAATGTTTAAGGGCGTATAACGGTGCTAGGAAGAACCAGAAGTATCTTAAAGGAGATGGAATGCTTAGATTACAAATTAAAGTGATAAAAAATTATTTTCCTTGTTTTATTAAATTATTTTTATAGAATGTGGAACAAAAAATAAAATCCTATCCCTCACTAATTCTTTTTTCGAGAGGATTCAAGCTCTTTGAAATGGCGATCGCCCTAAATTAACTCCTGCCCGCATCTTGAAAGCCAAAAACAATAAAGAAGGCGATTGAGACACCTCAGACCCTTTTTATGTCTGCCCTCCCTGAGCAAAACTGGAGTCTGTCAGCGACGCCTAGTATCCGCAAGGAGTTTAGTAGGTTCACAAAGGCGATCGCTCTCTCTTATCCTTCTCTTATCCAACCTTCGAAAGGAACCAAATAAGCACATATCCTTAGCCGAAAGATGCAGAATCAGGGGATCTCAAGAGTTTTGTTAAATATGGTGAATTTTGCCCTGAGCAGCCTTAGAGCTTTATCAAACTTGACACTCCTCGGCCTAAAAGCGCGAGGGTTCTTCGTTCACAGAGCTAGCTGGAGCAAACGTCTAATATGTTCTCTCCGGACAACACTTATACGAAAATTGGGGCAAGATTGACTCACCCCAACTCATAAAAATGGCAAGGATTGTAATTACTTTTGTTCTGGGTGCTCGGCAGTAGGAGAAGGAAGAGCTAGTTGATTGATGGCAGCAATGAGTTGGTACAAACGGCCTAAATCGCGTTGATTGAAGTGCAGCGCTAAGCGGGGTAGGTCAATGGTTTCATCTGGAGCTTCTTGAGGCAAGGTTTTGCTTCTTTCGATGCGTCCTTTGACCAAAATGTCACTGAACTCTTCATTCAGCTTATCTATGTCTTTATCCATTAACTCAGACTTGAGTCGAATGATTAGCAGACTGCCGACATAGCGGCTGGAATGAAACACCCGGTAGAAACTCGCGATCGCTTCGCAAGCCACATCCAAGTCATCAGTAATGGTATATAAGCTAGGATCTTCCGGGCTAATCAACCCTCGTTTTAGTAATTGCTTTTCAATATATTCCGCCCAGTTCCGCCAATAATCCCCTCCAGGGCGATCGATCAACACAAGAGGTACAGGAGCAGATTTACCCGTCTGACTCAGCGTTAAAGACTCAAAAGCTTCATCTTGCGTTCCAAAACCACCTGGAAATAGCGCCAGAGCATCGCTCTCCTTTAAGAACACAAGTTTACGGGTGAAGAAATACTTAAAAAAAACCAGCTTGGGATCGCCTTGGATGAAAGGGTTGGCCCCTTGCTCAAAAGGTAAGTGAATGTTGAGACCAAAAGACTGCCCTGCTCCCGCGCCTTCATTCCCTGCTTGCATGATGCCACCACCCGCTCCAGTGATCACCATGAAACCTTGCTCCGTGATGCGACGCGCAAACTCAGCTGCCATCCGATACTCAACACTGTCGGGTTGAATGCGAGCAGACCCAAACATAGAAATTTTGCGGACGTGACGGTAAGGATAGAAAGCTTTAAAGGCTCGCTCCATATCCTGTAGAGAAGCAGTCACAATCTTCCAATCTAAGCGGTTTACTTCGCCCTCGGCCATCCGCAAAATAGTTACCAAAGCTTGCTGAATTAACTCTCCCTGCTCATGGGTGGGCAGACGATTAATTAATTCAGTCACATTGGTTTGGAGCGATGCAAGCTCGTTGAAAGACGATGAGGAGGCCATGGATGCTTCTAAACTGGCGGCATTCTATTCTACCGAGATTCATGGAGTATTGGTGCCACCGAATCACAAGCTGGGGATAGCGGGGATCAATGCGGGGATAAGCATTGAGCAAAATGCAATTAAAAAGCGCTTCGGCATTTGCATCCCAAGCGCTGATATTCAGGAGAAGGCTTAAGTTTTAAGACATTACAGAAGACAAAGCTCTGAAAACTAAGCTAATGAATGAATTAAGACCTGAAATACAAAAGATTGATTTCTCAAGAAAATGGTTCGACCCTATTTAGCTTAAAGATACTTTTCTAAAGTGTTAGCTAGAGTGGTCTTCGGTACAGCACCCACTACCATATCAACTCGCTGTCCTCCCTTAAAAATCATCAGCGTTGGGATGCTGCGGATACCGTATTGGCTAGCAACGCTGGGATTCTCGTCAGTATTAACTTTGACGACCTTGATTTGCCCATCGTACTGTTGGGCGATCTCGTCAACAACAGGTGCAACCATCCGACAGGGACCGCACCAGGGAGCCCAAAAATCAACTAAAACTGGAACTTCACTTTCAAGCACTTCTTGCTTAAAACTAGAATCCGTCACTTGTGCAGCTGCTGACATGCTCGGAAATCCTTGCCTACGTTGTTTTCCAAAATTTTATCATAGACAAAACAGTCACCTTTGGTCTTAAAGCTTATACATTTAGGTAGAAATTCTTGGACTGCAACTCCCAGAAAATCCCCCTTTAAAATTAGGAACCGCCCGAACAATAGTCCAGGCGGAGTGTGGTGTGAGGAGTGAACGGAAACATGCGTCTCCGCTACTTTCTATTGTAAGCGACAGCTTTAGTTTTTCCAGGGTTCCTGGGTAGAGACCGGAAAAGTTTTAAGGATTTATTTGGGAAGTTAATTTACTTACCCATTCCAAGCTGTTGCGCCTTTTGATAAACCTTGCCTTCGGTTAACAAGGAAGGGGCAATCACGACTTCAACTTGCTGCATTTCCTTGATGTTTTTAGCGCCTAAGGTACCCATACTGGTTTGCAAAGCGCCTAGGAAGTTGTGAGTGCCATCGTCGAGTTGGGCAGGGCCACGGAGAATTTGCTCTAGCGTGCCTGTGGTACCGACTCGAATCCGGGTTCCGCGTGGCAGAACGGGGCTAGGAGTCGCCATCCCCCAGTGGAAACCCCGACCTGGTGCTTCGGCGGAGCGAGCAAAGGGAGAACCAATCATGACACCGTCCGCGCCGCAAGCAATACACTTACAGATATCGCCACCTGTGACGAGTCCACCATCGGCAATGACGGGAACATAGTTGCCAGTTTCTTGATAGTAGTCGTCCCGTGCTGCGGCACAGTCGGCGATCGCGGTGACTTGAGGCACACCCACGCCAAGCACCCCACGAGAAGTACAAGCAGCACCTGGGCCAATGCCAACTAGCACGCCTGCTGCCCCTGCCTTCATCAGGTTTAGGGCTACTTCATAGGTGACACAGTTGCCCAGAATCACTGGCATAGGCATTTCTTGGCAGAACCGAGCCAGATCCAGCGGCACAATTGACTCTGGAGACAGGTGGGCTGTAGAAACAACCGTTGCTTGAATAAAGAACAGATCAGCGCCTGCTTTGGCCACAATCGCCCCAAACTTGGCAGCTCCGACGGGAGTAGCACTGACCGCAGCAATACCACCTTGGCTCTTGATTTCCTGAATTCGCTGCTCAATCAGCTCTGGTTTGATCGGCTCTGCGTAAAGCTCTTGCATCAAGGGAACAAACTCAGTGGTTCCCACCGACGCGATTCTATCCAGAATGGGGTTGGGGTCGGCATAGCGGGTTTGAATGCCCTCTAGGTTCAATACACCCAACGCTCCCAACTGAGATAGGAGCACAGCCATTTTGACATCCACTACTCCATCCATTGCACTCGCAATGATGGGAATTTGCCGTTCGATGCCACCAATCTTCCAGCTCGTATCGGCCAAGCTCGGATCAAGCGTCCGCTGACCGGGAACCAACGCAATTTCGTCGAATCCGTATGCTCTGCGAGCTGTTTTGCCCCGCCCAAGTTGAATTTCCACGCTTCTAATTCTTCACAAGACCATTTGGACTAGACTACCAAATTTGGGTGAAGGATGGGTCTTGTCAGCGTTAAGGATTTAGTTTTTTTCAGTTAAAGTTGCGGCGATCGCCTAATTTCCGTGGTTTCTCCGGGAAAGCACTAAGCGGTTTTTAGTTTAACCCTGGATGATCTATTTCTTTGTCAAAAACAAAAGAACTTAACGATCAGCTTGCTGCTCAGAATGCTCAATCTTTAGAAGATTAATCTTGATAGCCCTAGCTTGTGGGCGATCGCACTAAGGGATCGGCTCGTTACAATAGAGGCATAGGGTTCCGACGATTCGGACTCGCGAAGCTTAAAATTATTTAATTAATTCCAGTCACCCACTCGTTGAGACTCGGCACGCAGACTTTGATTCAATCTGAAACTTTAGACCTTTTAGAATGGCCGCGCCTGTGTCAGCATCTATCAACCTTTGCTGCCACTAAGTTAGGGGCGATCGCAGCACGGCACCTCACCATTCCCACCACATTAGATGAAAGCTTAGGGCTGCTCGTCCAAACCCAAGAAGTTTATCAACTAGAAAGCCGCCTCACATCGGGGCTGTCGTTTGAGGGTATCAGTGATATTGGCGAGGCTCTAGAACGGGCAGAGCGGCAAGGACTATTAACAGGGGAAGAGCTATTTGCGATCGCCACCACTTTATCAGGGGCTCGTAACCTCCGCCGCGTCATCGATAACCAAACAGACGTGCCTGTCTTAACTGAGCTAGTGGCAGAACTGCGAACCTATCCAGAATTAGAACAAGAAATTCATCGCTGCATTGACGAGCGCGGTAAGGTGATGGATCGAGCTAGCCCCAAGCTGGGCGAAATTCGGGAGCAACAAAAGCAGGTGCGCGATCGCGTCTATCAAATGTTGCAAAACATTCTGCAACGCCAATCAAATGCGGTGCAGGAGCAATTAATTACGCAGCGGAGCGATCGCTTTGTGCTTCCAGTCAAAGCACCCCAGAAAGACGCGATTCCGGGCATTATTCATGACACTTCTATGAGTGGGGCGACGCTGTATGTCGAGCCTCATTCCACGGTGCAGTTGAATAACCAGTTGCGGCAATTGCTGCGACGAGAACAGGCGGAAGAAGAAGCGGTGCGCCAAGTGCTGACCACTCAGGTTGCTGAAGTTAAGGCAGATTTGGAACGGTTGTTGGCGATCGCGACCACGCTCGACTTAGCCACAGCCCGCGCCCGCTACAGTTTATGGTTGCAAGCCAACCCACCCCGCTTTGTCGATCGAGAGGCAGGAGAAAATGTCACCCTGCGAAACTTGCGCCATCCGCTCCTGGTTTGGCAACAACAGCACGAACAAGGGCGAGCCGTAGTCCCTATTGATTTAATGATTCGGCCCCAGATTCGTGTCGTCGCCATCACTGGCCCCAACACGGGCGGTAAGACAGTAACCCTGAAAACTTTGGGCTTGGCGGCTTTGATGGCAAAGGTGGGGCTGTTTATCCCGGCTCGCGAACCTGTGGAAATTCCCTGGTTTGACCAAGTTTTGACTGACATTGGCGATGAGCAGTCGATTGAGCAAAACCTTTCGACCTTTTCGGGGCACATTCGCCGCATTAGTCGCATCCTTGAGGCGATGACGGGGCGATCGCTGGTACTGCTTGATGAGGTGGGCGCAGGCACCGACCCTTCGGAAGGCAGTGCTTTGGCTGTGGCTTTATTAAAGTACTTGGCAGATCAGGCTCAATTGGCGATCGCTACCACTCACTTTGGCGAACTCAAAGCCCTGAAATACCAGGACGAGCGGTTTGAAAATGCTGCCGTTGAGTTTGATGACGTATCGCTCTCACCAACGTACCGTCTGCTTTGGGGCATTCCTGGTCGCTCCAATGCCTTGACGATCGCGCGTCGCCTCGGTTTGAAAGCAGAAATCACTACCCAGGCACAGCAATATGTTGGTGGTGCATCCGAAGAAGTGAATGAGGTGATTGCAGGTCTAGAGGCACAGCGCCGACAACAAGAAACTAAAGCTCAAGAAGCCTCACAACTGCTGGAGCAAGCGGAACGATTACATCGACAAGTTTCGCAAAAAGCGACGGCACTCCAGGATCGGGAGCGGGATTTGCAATTGGCGCAAGAACGAGCGGTACAAGATGCGATCGCCCAAGCCAAAGGGGAAATCGCCCAGGTGATTCGGCAGTTGCAGCAAGGCCCGATGACCGCCCAGGAAGCCCAAAAAGCGACTAATGCGCTCAACGAGATTGCGGGTCGTCGTCTACCCTCAAAGCAGAAACCAGTCCCCCCGAAACCTGCTTTTCGTCCGCAAGTGGGCGATCGCATCCGGATTCCCCGCTTAGGTCAGACCGCTGAAGTTCTCAATGGTCCCGATGATGATGGAGAACTGACGGTGCGGTTTGGCTTAATGAAAATGACGGTGAAGCTTCAGGATGTCGAATCGCTGGATGGGCAAAAGCCCGAAATAGTAGCCAAGCCCAAGCCAGCGCCAGAACCTCCCCCGGTAGAGAGCAAGCCTGCTCCAGTCATTCGCACTTCGCGCAATACGGTAGACATTCGTGGGAGCCGAGTAGCGGACTCAGAAACTACCTTGGAGGAAGCGATTAGAGAGGCTCAAGCTCAAGGAACAGTGTGGATTATTCATGGTCATGGCACCGGACGCTTACGCCAAGGCGTGCATGAATTTTTGAAGCACCATCCGCAAGTGGAGCGTTTTGAGCTGGCTGAGCAAGCGGAAGGAGGCTCTGGGGTGACGGTGGCCTATCTGAAGTAACTGCAATAATCCGATCCTTGGGGGCACTTGCCCCAAACCCCCGCTGAGAGACGGTTGCGTCCCCCAGACCCCCTCCAAACGAGTTTAACTGTAGGCGTTTCGAGTTGCGAAGCTTTTGGGTGGGTTGAATGGTTGGCTGCGGAGGTAGAAGGTTACGAATTACGAAATGGTATCATTTGCCCGCCCCATCAGTTGCGCGATCGCCTGGATCAGCTGATCAGGCTCAATCGGCTTTGTCATATGCTGTTGGAACCCGGCTGCTAGCACTTGTTGTTGGTTAGTCTCGCCTGCATAGGCAGTCAGGGCGATCGCAGGAATGGTGCCGCTTTGCTGGGGGGGCAGCGATCGCACCTGGCGAATCAACATATAACCATCGACCTGCGGCATGCCAATATCACTCAAAAGCAGATCGAGGGACATTTGGCTCAGGGTTTGTAGCGCCGCTGCCGCAGAATCAACCTTGACGACTGTAGCTCCAGACTGCTCCAAGATGAAGCTCATGACTTCTCGTGTATCCGTATCATCATCTACTAGCAAAATCTTTAAATTTTTCAGGACAGGTTCAGAGCCAAGAAACTTGGGCCTCGTAGGCAAGGGGGCATGCTGGCCGACTTCCTCCTGCCAAATCGGTAAACGGACCACAAAAGTGGCTCCTTGGTTTTCTCCAGCACTTGCCGCTTGAATCGCCCCACCATGCAGCTCTATCAAGTTCCGAGCGATCGCCAAGCCCAACCCTAAGCCGCCGAAAAGGCGAGTGGTGGTGCTATCCGCTTGGCGAAAGTAATCAAAGATATAAGCTAGAAATTCTGGGGCAATACCTCTACCCGTATCACTCACCCGAATTTGAGCTTGCTGAGCGACTTGCTCCAGCTTCACTTCTACACGTCCGCCTGGGGGAGTGAACTTCACCGCATTGGAGAGCAGATTCCAAATGACCTGTTGCAGTCGGTTTTGATCACCTAAGACTTGGCCCACCGTGCCATCCAAGAGAGTGTGAATCTGAATCGACTTAGCTTCTGCGGCCAACCGGACTGTCTCGATCGCGGCGTTAATCACAGCAGCTAAGCTGACCGGATGAGCACTCAGAGTCAGCTTGCCTTGCAAAATTCGAGAAACATCCAGCAAATCTTCAATGAGCTGAGTTTGCAGCTTGGCATTACGCTCAATCGTCTCCAATGCTGAGGCCGCTTTGGCAGGTTCTAGCTTGCCACCTCTCAACAACTTGACCCAACCCAAAATGGGGTTAAGTGGGGTGCGTAATTCGTGGGACAGCACAGCCAGAAATTCATCTTTGATCCGGTTAGCTGCTTCCGCTTCTGCCCGTAGGCTTTTCTGCTCCTGATATAGCTCCGTTGTCCCAATGGCTGAGGCAGATAAGTTGGCCAGCGCCATTCCCACCCGAACTTCCGTGGGACTAAATTGGTGGGGTTGGTGATAGTAAAACACCAAAGTTCCAGAGGTTTCGCCATGAATTTTTAGCGGCAATACCAGAAGCGCCAGAATCCCTTCTTGGCGATAGCTTGCCTTGCGAATTTCTAGGAGGGGTGATTGCTCTACATCCTCAATCACATAAGGCTGGTCTGGCATGGACGGTGTAGCGGTCGTCACTTGAATTACAGATTGTTGATACGCCTCCGACAGACCCGCCGCTGAAACGACTTGCCATTTATTGAGGGAGGGCAGGAAGCGCCAAACTGCATAGGCATCTGCGGCAATCAAACTGCAAGATAGATTTAGAATCTTGGGCAGCAGAACGTTGAGTTCTAGAGAACTAATTAGAGTACTGGATGCTTCAACCAACAACGTTAACTTCTGCTCGACGCTTTGCTGAAGCCGCAGTGCCTCTTCCCGCTGCTGGAGGGCTGCTTGAGCGGCTTGGTAGAGACGAGCGTTGTCTACGGCGATCGCTGCCCGCTGCGCCAAATCTTCTGCCAAAACCAAATCAACTCTTTCATAGCGCTGCTCAGATTCAGCCGTGGCAAAGGTAATGACACCCAACACGCGATCGCGAGCAATCAGCGGCACCACCATTGAGGACTGACAACCCAAACTACGCAACAGCTTTAAATGAACCGCATCTTGGGCATAGGCAACCAAAATCTCTTCGGAGATCTGAGGAATTAGCTCTGAAGCCCCAGTCCGCACAGCATGGGCAGGACCGACAAGGGCGTGAGGCGGGGGTGGATAATGCTGGTTTAATTCCCACGCTTGAGCCACCTTAGCGGGATCGAGATGAACTACGGCCAAGCGTTGCAACGTCCCATCTGGACTCAAGACATCCACAAAACACCAATCCGCGATCGTTGGAACGGCGAGTTGGGCCACACTATTTAATGTCGCTTCATAGTCGAGAGAACTGGCTAGAACTCGGCTTGCTTCCGCTAAAAATGCGGCCCGTCGCTCTGCCGATTCGGCCACCGTCCGGGCTGCCTGCTCTCGCACTAGGAGCTGCTGTCCCTCAGCTTTTGCCTGTTGCAGTGCTTGGGTGCGTTGGCTCAATACTTCCAGCTCATCATTACGCTGGCGTAGTGCTGCTATCTCACAGAGGAGTTGCTCTCTAGTTTTGTCTTCATCTCTCATCTGATTAGCAAGCACTCAACCATGAGGCGACTTCGGGCCAAGTAATGCACGAGTAATGCAACAAAGAGCGTGAAAAAGTTAGCCATCTATATTCAAGTTATAAAAGCACTCCTCATGACTGGAACGCAATTCATATCAGATTCTTTAGACTTATGCTTTGGGCTTAGGCAGGCGATCGCTTCTGGCATTTGCTGAGGTTGCTCCTACAGACATGGTATGACTGGCCTCCCTTCACCGTTCATACTTTGTAATTCTCTGGGCAAGAGCAATGTACCTTCTGATAGACGGCGCTTCTACCTAGGCACCGTAGGATTCATTTCAAAAGGATATTGATGTCGCCCTATAGATCGCGTCGCTGTTTTCTTTGACCAGAACTAGCAGAGCTTAACTAGAATCACGAGGAGATTGGTATGCAACGAATTCTTGCCGCAGTTGGACAGTTTATTCGCAGTAGTCTGGTGGTGATTGGGTTGGTTGGTGTACTGAGCCTATCTAGCCTGATCATTTCGCAAGCTAGCTACGCTGACAACGCGAACGTGCCTAACTTTAAAGTCAACCAAGTCAACCCATCTAAGGCAGAAAAGCAGTCGGTGGAAACACGGGAACAAGCTTATAACAACGCCACAAGACTTGCTAAAGACCCAAATGGTCTAGAGCAAGAATACGAAAAGAACTTCAAATCTTACGAAGAGAAACACCCTGATGCGGGCATCGTAAAAGGGGCAAAAAATCTAATCGAAAAAGTTACGGGCAACGATTAGAAGTCACTGTTGGATTCCTGGCTTGAGCGGATGTGCTCACGGCTACGGCAGAACTTAATGGCTAGATTTTGCCAACCTATACAACTTCAACCGCTGGCCTAAATCCTTATAAATGGCTTGTTTTTCCCATCTAAACCTAAAAATTAGATGGGTTTTTCTTATGTATAAAGTGACTTCTCCCGACTGACTCTACGAGTACAGCGCGGGCTTCTCAGGATCGCTCTTGAGACTTTCGAGCTTCATAGCCAGTTGTCTAGATATTGTTTCCAATACCCCCGATACCTCGGCTCCACTCGCAATTTGAATACCCGATAGACCACGGGCTTTTATGACTTGACCACTAGCAATATCTCTTGGCTTGACCGACCCGCACTCATGGCACACGTAAATTCTCACGCTCAAATCTTTCTTTGTTCTGGCTCCACAGTCAGGGCAAGTTTGAGATGTGCCATTGGGGTCAACCTTGCCGGAGTAGACCCCGCGCTTGAAGCATACCCAAGGTAAAACTTGATTCACAAACTGCCCCAGTCCAGCGTCCAGAGTATGCTTGCCCAGCATCCCTTTTGCCATGATGCGGAAATCCAGATCTTCGACAAAAATCATCTGAGCTTGATCGCACAAATGATGAG
>JAHHIL010000062.1 GCA_019358975.1 Trichocoleus desertorum ATA4-8-CV12 | reverse complement strand
ACTTTGACGAGGATTGGGTGCTATCTTGGCTTTCAAACTATTCTTTTTTCTAGGTGCGGGGGCCGACTGATTCGGTGCGCTTTCGCGTCCCGTTTCCCTCGACCGCTTAGCCAATATAACGAGAACTGGAACAACTTGTCAACCCCCTGAAACTATTTTTTCTGAGACTACCTTAAGCGACGCCACGGCAAGGGTTTGAGCGATCGCAGATCGCCAGCATTCGCCAAAATGTCTGTCTGCTGCCCTAAGTTTTCTAAAAATTTCATGAAGCGTGTTGCCTGCGTACGGGTTCGATAGCACCTCGTTTCGTAAATGCGGAGGCTAAGGGCTGTTGTCTCGGCATCCTGGTTCAATGGGACTATGGGTAAAGAGGGGATGGCTGCTTAGTTTTGACTACCATGAACAATTCAACTGCTGTACTGCCACCGTTTTTGGTCTTAGATCAATTACTGCAAAACTGGTTACTAGAGGATATTGGACGGGGCGATCGCACGACTCAAGGTCTTTTGCTCCGAACCATAGACTTGAGGAAGGCCCATTGGCTTGCCAAAGAGGCTGGAATTATTGCTGGTCTGCCAGTTGCGGCTAGAGTTTTTCAGATTTTGAACGCGCAAGTTAGTTTAGTGACGGACATCGGAGAGGGCGAGCAATGTGAGGTTGGTCGAGTAGTGGCTCGGCTACACGGACCGCTGGACGCGCTGCTGACAGGTGAACGAGTTGCTCTCAATTTAGCGATGCGACTGAGCGGAATTGCGACGGTTACTCGTCAGTATGTTGAGAAAATTGCCGACTTGCCCCCTCAATTGGTGGACACGCGCAAAACCACACCAGGTTTGAGATTGCTAGAGAAGTATGCATCTCAGGTAGGTGGCGCTATTAACCACCGCATGGGCTTGGATGATGCAGTCATGATCAAAGACAACCATATTGCTGCGTCTGGGGGCATTGGTGAGGCGATCGCTCAAGTTCGAGCTAGAGTTCCTTATCCATTAACGATTGAGGTAGAAACCGAAACCTTGGCTCAGGTTGAGGCAGCACTGAAATTCGGGGCCGACATCATTATGTTGGACAATATGCCCTTGGAAATCATGCGGCAAGCAGTGGATTTAATTCGGCAGAAAAATGAGCGGATTAAGATTGAAGCTTCAGGCAATATTACGCTGACAACCATTAGAGCGGTGGCCGAAACAGGCGTAGACTACATTTCTACTAGCGCTCCCATTACGCGATCGCATTGGTTAGACCTCAGTATGAAGCTAGAGGTTGATAATTGCTAGCCACTAGCGATACGTTTGTAGTCTTGCCTTGAGCACTTCTAATTTTTTTGTTATGAGCTCTACGATTGAACAACTCAAAGCTCGGTTTAGCCAAGCCTTTGTTGCTGCTTTTGGGGCTGAGTTAGCTGGAACAGACCCAATATTGGTGCCTGCGAGTAATCCTAAGTTTGGTGATTACCAATCTAATGCACCCCTTTCCTTGACAAAGAAGTTGGGACAGCCACCCCGCGCGATCGCAGAGCAAATCGTTCAACAGCTGAATGTTTCTGATTTCTGTGCTCCTCCCATCATTGCTGGACCTGGTTTTATTAACTTGACACTCAAGCCAGAGTATTTAGCCGCTCAATTGCGATCGATGCAGGCGGGAGAGCGGCTAGGAATTGAGCCAGTGAAGCAGCCTCAAAAGGTAGTGGTTGATTTTTCTAGCCCTAACATTGCCAAAGAAATGCATGTGGGGCACTTGCGTTCCACAATTATTGGAGACTCTGTTGCCCGCACTTTAGAATTTCGTGGGCATGATGTGCTACGGCTCAATCATGTAGGCGATTGGGGCACTCAGTTCGGCATGTTGATTACCTACTTAAGAGAAGCCTGTCCAGAAGCTCTAACAACTTCCAATGCCTTGGAATTAGGTGATTTGGTTACATTCTATAAACGAGCCAAACAGCGTTTTGATGAGGATGAAGCCTTTAAGGAAGCCTCTCGGCAAGAAGTGGTGCGGTTGCAAGCTGGGGCAGAAGACTCAGTCCGGGCTTGGCAATTGTTGTGTGAGCAGTCTCGGCGGGAATTCCAGACGATTTACGATCGCCTAGATATCCACCTGACTGAGCGGGGAGAATCTTTTTACAATCCCTTACTGGCAGCAGTGGTTGAAGACTTAGATAAGTTAGGGCTTTTGGTGGAAGACCAAGGAGCAAAGTGCGTCTTTCTAAAAGGTTTCACGAATAAAGATGGACAACCATTGCCGCTGATTGTGCAGAAATCGGATGGGGGTTATAACTACGCCACGACTGATTTAGCCGCTCTGCGCTATCGGATTCAACAAGACGGAGCCGATCGCATTATTTATGTAACAGATGCGGGGCAGTCGAATCACTTTGCTCAGTTTTTCCAAGTGGCTCAGCGAGCGGGCTGGATTCCTGAAACTGTAGAAGTCGTTCATGTACCGTTTGGTTTAGTGCAGGGCGAGGATGGTAAACGGCTGAAAACTCGCTCTGGAGATACTATCCGCTTAAAAGATTTACTGGATGAGGCGATCGTGCGGGCTCGCGCAGATTCAGAAACTCGGCTACAAGAAGAAGAACGAGAGGAAACGGAAGAGTTTAAGGCTCATGTGGCTGAAGTTGTTGGGATTAGCGCAGTTAAGTATGCTGACTTAAGCCAAAACCGCAACAGCAACTATATCTTTAGCTTCAATAAAATGTTGGATCTAAAGGGTAATACGGCCCCTTACATGCTGTACGCTTACGCTCGAATTCAAAGTATTAGCCGTAAGGGAGGCATTAACTTTCAGAGCTTGGGGTCAGATGCTGAACTCCTGTTGCAGTCTGATTTTGAGCTAGTCTTAGCTAAGCATTTGTTGCAATTAGGCGAGGTGTTGGCAATGGTGGAGCAAGACTTATTGACTAATCGTCTTTGCCAGTACCTGTACGAATTGAGTCAAAAATTCAATCAATTCTATGAAAACTGTGATGTTTTGAAGGCAGAGGAGCCATCGAGAACCTCTCGGTTAGCCTTATGTGACTTGACTGCAAAAACATTAAAACTTGGCTTGTCGCTATTAGGAATTTCGGTCCTAGAGCGAATGTAGGCAATTATTTTCGTCAAGATAGGGTGGATATTGATCTACCCTTTTATCCCTTCAGTTATGAGTTTCTGATATTCTGCCTCTGTGAAAAGATCTTGTTCACTCTCAACGCGATCGGGGAAAAGAATACCATCTAGATGGTCCAATTCGTGTTGAAAAATACGAGCCACAAAATCAGTTAGTTCCTGCTGTTGTAGTTGCCCTGTGCGATCGCAATACTCAACTGTAATTGTTTTGTATCTAGGAACTAATCCTCGAACATCTGGAACACTCAAACAGCCTTCCCATCCTTTTACCATGTCGTCGGTATGGGCCAAAATGCGGGGGTTAATCATTGCGGTCGGCTCCATTGTAGGAGCCTGAGGATAGCGAATGTTGGGACGAGAAGCCACGATAAATAAACGGCAAGAAGCTGAAACTTGTGGAGCTGCAATTCCCACCCCATTTGAATCTTTTGCAGTCAGAATCAGATCATCAATCAGTTGCTGAAAATGCTGATTATGAACTTCCCGAACTGCTTGAGCTTGCTGTCGGAGTACAGGATTTCCTATTTGAGCGATCGCTCTCGCTTGGGTCATAATTGGAGAATTGTAAACAGTCACAAAAAAGCCTTGCATTGATATTTTCAATCTAGCAAGGCTAAGAGTTTAAGGACGAAGACCAAGGAAATTATTCACTCTGGGCGGTTTGAGTTGGAAAGGGGCCAGGTTGCACTGCCAAGTTTAGAGTTTGGCCGTTTCGACGCAATTCTAAACGCAGCGTGCCTCCAACAGAACTGTTTTCTACTGCCTGTTGAATTTCATCTGCTGAGGTCACAGGTCTACCATCCACTTTGCGAATCACATCTCCCATCCGCAGACCTGCTTTAGCGGCTGGAGAATTACGCATTACTCTTGCTACTAAGATGCCTTGATCCTCTTGCACCTGAATATCGCTATTGGGATCGCTGTTGAGCGTCTTTCTCAGCTCTGGGGTTAGAGTCGCCATTTGAATCCCTAAGAAGGGATGGTCTACGCTTCCCTTAGCCACTAGCTGGTCAGCAATCCGCTGAGCTGTATTGATGGGGATCGCAAATCCTAAGCCTTGTGCCCCACCAATAATAGCGGTGTTCATGCCAATCACTTGACCTTGCTGATTGAGCAACGGCCCGCCAGAGTTACCAGGGTTAATCGCGGCATCAGTTTGAATAAAGCCAACTCGCTTATCTGGAACGCCCACCTGAGAGCTAGTCCGCCCCGTCGCACTGATAATGCCTGCTGTTACAGTGTTGTCTAGTCCAAGGGGATTGCCGATCGCGATCGCCCATTCACCAGGTCTAATTTGCTCAGAATTACCCAGCTGAACCGTTGGTAAATTGTTGGCCTGAATCTTGATTACTGCCACGTCGGTAACTGGGTCTTGACCCAGAACCTTGCCACTAAAGGTGCGGCCATCCTTTAATGCCACACTTACAGTATCTGCCCCATCAACCACGTGAGCATTGGTTAACACTAAGCCATCCGCTTTGATAATGAAGCCAGAGCCAGTGCCGCGCTCCACCCTAGTAGAAGGGCCTGAAGGAATTTCCGCTCCAAAAAACTGCCGAAAGAATGGATCGTTAAAAATTGCTGGGGTCCGTCGGGTCACAGTCCGAGAAGAATCGATTCGGACTACGGCAGGCCCAACTCTTTCGACTGCGGTGGCAATAAAGTTGGAGCCAGCTGTAATCGGTAAAGTTGGAATCTGAGCGACCGTGGTGGGGGCCACAGCTTGTTGGGCCAGAGAAGGCTTGGAAGCCAACCAGCGATCGCCCGCAAACATCAATCCAGCTCCCACCATGAGGGGCACTAAATAAGTGGCAGGCTTCGCCCAAGCAGCTGGACTAGCAGCACTATTTTTAGGAGTGGCGGGGGTAGCCATAACAGGCTCAGATTGTCCTCTCTCATTCTGAGTCTCAGAGCGACGCAACTCAGAGTCGTGATTTGTTGCCATTTATCTTCAGTCCTCGGTAACAATAAACTCAAACTTGCAAAGTGTCTGCATTTTTACACTAGGTTCTACGCCGATCTTCATGCCTGCAGACTTGGCTAGATTGATGTACAGCCTTTAATTGGAGCCCTTGAAAGGTTTGTGACTCCAGATATTCTTAATCTAAGAAGTCGATGTGACATTGGGGTGACACTCTTATTCCAGGTTAATGAAACTAACTATTTTTAGTAATTTGCAAGGGATTAGACTGGCTTATCCAGCTTTTTGCTCCCGTAGCACCCCAACTATGTCTTGGAACAAAGCTCACCTTGCCGCTCACAATTCGTCATTTCAATTTCATCTTGAGAACACAAGTTTGACAAACACAACTGATAGCTTATGAACACAGGTGAATGAATGGCACGGACAGGCCGATTGTTGTTAGCTTTTGGGAATCCTCATGCTCAATCACATTGCTACCAGCGATCGCCTGCTCCTTTCTTGTTTAGCTTTTCTTATTTTAGAAACTTTCTCAGGACGATCACGCCACAGCCTTTGTCCCTAGTCCTAGCCATTTCTTCCAGAAAGTTTGGTCGGAGTTTCTTAGGCTCCCCGGAGATGCTATAAGTATTCAGGAATACATTTATATTTTACTGAAGGCACCCTGGCCTGGCTCTGGGTAATCTGCGATCGCTATTAGTTTCAACTCCTACCGTTAAAGGCGCTCGTAGTGCCTCCACTGTTAGAAAACCGTAATTATACTGAATTACTTTGGTAAGTTAAATGGCTTGCTTCTCTGCGATCGCCACTTTTAATGCTTTTTGATACTTACTAAATCACCCTATGTATAGTGGTTTGCTAACAAAAACCTGCTTTGAACCACTACATAGAAGATTGGTCTAAACTTCAGGTATGTTGAGCAGCAAGCTTAGTGGCCTGCTCGTGTCGTGCTGAGGTTGGATTATTTCCCTATTGCCAGGTCGATTCGGTGCATAGTTTACTAGTTAGTTCTTCATGTTTGTTCTCCTGAGCGTCAGCGGTAGAGGTTAGCGGTGGAAATCACTCTTGAAAGTCTCTGGAATCAAATACTAGAGCGCCTACAGCTGCAACTGAGCCGCCCGACCTTTGAAACATGGATCAAAACTGCCAGCGTTGAGCAACTGGAAAATAATTGCTTAGTCATTCGCACACCTAATCCCTTTGCGCGTAATTGGCTCCAGAAGTATTACGTCAAGACGATCGCGGACGTGGCTCAAGACATTTTGGGCTATAGCGTCGAGATTCACATCACCATCGCTGAGGGAGACGCAACCACCAACGGCGATTCTGAGGTTCTGTGGGCTTCTCCTAACGAAACACCTGCCGCCAGCGCTATTAGCAACGCTAGTAGTTCGAGTGCAGCCTACGCTAATCAGCAGTCTAAGCCGAAGGAACTCAACGTTAAATACGTCTTCTCGCGCTTTGTGGTAGGTCCTAATAACCGAATGGCCCACGCCGCGTCTTTAGCGGTGGCTGAGTCTCCTGGACGTGAGTTCAATCCCTTATTCTTGTGCGGTGGGGTAGGGCTAGGAAAAACTCACCTCATGCAGGCGATCGGCCACTATCGGTTAGAAATTTGTCCAGATTCCAAGATTTTCTACGTTTCTACCGAGCAATTCACCAACGACTTGATTGCTGCGATTCGCAAAGACAGCATGCAAAGCTTTCGGGAGCATTACCGAGCCGCCGATGTTTTGCTGGTGGATGACATTCAGTTTATTGAAGGCAAGGAATACACCCAGGAAGAGTTTTTTCACACCTTCAACACACTGCATGAAGCAGGCAAACAGGTCGTTCTGGCTTCTGATCGCCCCCCAAATCACATTCCGCGCCTACAAGAACGTTTGTGCTCTCGGTTCTCAATGGGGCTGATTGCTGATATTCAACCCCCCGATTTGGAAACTCGGATGGCGATTCTGCAAAAGAAGGCAGAATACGAAAATATGCGCCTGCCCCGCGAGGTGATTGAATACATCGCCTCTAGCTATACTTCCAACATTCGGGAACTTGAAGGGGCGCTGATTCGAGCAGTGGCTTATATTTCAATTTCCGGGCTACCGATGCGAGTGGAAAATATTGCTGCCGTCCTCAATCCCCCAGTGGAGCAGATTGAAGCCTCACCGGAAGCTGTAATTAACGCGGTGGCTGATGTGTTTGATATTGCTGTAGAAGAGATTAAAGGCCAGTCCAGACGCCGAGAAATTAGCTTAGCGCGGCAGGTTGGTATGTACTTAATGCGCCAGCATACGGACCTCAGCCTACCGAAGATTGGTGAGGAATTTGGCGGCAAAGACCATACCACTGTGATGTACAGTTGCGACAAAATTGCTCAACTCCGTACTAGCGATCCCGGCATGGCTCAAACTCTGCGTCAACTCAGCGATCGCATTAATTTAACCAGTCAGAGCAAAGAGCGATCGTAGATTAACTACATCTTCATTTACAGCGATAAATCTCACCTCTAAGAGCTAGAAGCTAGGAGTTAGCAGCCAGAATTTTTGTGCTTCGCCTAAGGTTCTAGCTCTTAACTTCTATGGAAGAAATGGAGGAGAAACCATAGGTTTGTAGTACGATAAATACAATACATTAGTACTAAATACTACAAAATGAAACTGATTATGAGTGCAGTTAACAGAACTTCATTAAGTATTTTTAAGTAAAATTTGCCTGTGGAAAACTGCCTTATTTCTGTGGAAAACTCTGTGGAAAACCTGTGGAAAGTTCTCAATATCGGTGGAAAACTTTCGTAGGTATAAATACCCTGTGGAAAAGTAGGCTGTTTTTTCCACAGGTTTTCCACAGGGCAATATTGCCTCAAATCTAGACAGAGTAAAGCTTTTAAAAGTTTTTCCACATTTTCCACAGGCCCTACTACTACTAATTTAAAAAATGTCTTTAAAGAGAAGAGTAGATAGACCATCAGGGCAAAGCTAAAAACAGGTGCTCTAGCTTGTTCAAGCTGAGAGTGATACGATGTCGTTCTCCCCACCAAGATTGCCAAAGTTACACTCCCCGAAAGTTGAAGATCCCGGCTAAATAAATTTCCATGAAACTGTTCTGCGCCCAAAGTGATCTCAGCGTTAATCTGTCGCTTGTTAGCCGTGCCATTCCTTCGCGACCCACTCATCCAGTTTTGGCTAACGTGCTACTCATTGCCGATGCTGCTGCACAACGAGTCAGCCTGACGGCATTTGATTTGAGTTTGGGCATTCGAACCAGTTTTGCGGCCCATGTGGAAACTGGAGGAGAAATTACACTGCCTGCGAAGTTGCTGAACGATATCGTTTCGCGCTTGCCAGAAGGGGAAATTGGTTTAGCCGATGAAGCAGGTAGCGCTGATGCCTCTGGTGAGTCTAGCGATGTGTTACAGGCAACCCTAACCTGCTCCTCTGGTCGCTATCAGATGCGAGGGCTGAGCGCTGTAGAGTTTCCTGAGTTGCCTGTCATCGAAGAGGGTGAAGTGGTTTATTTGCCTGTGGAAGCATTGGTGCAAGGCTTGCAGGGGTCTTTGTTTGCCACTAGTGCGGACGAAACAAAGCAAATTCTGACGGGTGTGCATCTGACCTTGCAGCAAGGCAGCTTGGAGTTTGCAGCGACCGATGGTCACCGCTTAGCCGTGGTGCAGACGACGGGAGAAACCCCAGATGCTCAAGCTGGAGGAGCGATCGCAGATACCGAACTCACCGTCACCATTCCTGCTAAGACGTTGCGTGAGTTAGAGCGCATGGTGGGGATGCGCCCCACCGAAGATTCTGTGGCATTGCACCTCAACCCTAGCCAAGCAGTGTTTGAATGGGCTGACCAACGCTTAACCAGCCGCCTATTAGAAGGTCAATACCCCAACTACCGTCAACTAATTCCTCGGCAGTTCTCGCGGCAAATGACGGTAGAACGGCGATTGTTTTTGGGCGCGTTGGAGCGAATTGCAGTTTTAGCAGACCAAAAAAATAACGTGGTCAAGCTCAGCCTAGATTTGGAGCAGCAAGAGATTGCGCTTTCAGTCGATGCTCAAGATGTCGGGAATGGTCGAGAAGTGATTCCCGCTCAGGTATCGGGTGATAGCTTGGACGTGGCATTTAACGTCAAATACTTAATGGATGGCTTAAAAGCCTTGAATACCTCTGAGATCCAGATGCAGCTCAACTCAGCTACTACACCCGTAGTCTTGACCCCTCTAGGTAGCATCAAAATGACTTACTTGGTGATGCCAGTCCAGATTAGGAGTTAGGTGGTCGCTGTTTGAGAGAGCGATCGCAATAGCATCTCAACTCAGCAACTAATAACCCAATTAAAAACGGACAATCGGTGTTTTTACCCCATTGTCCGTTTAGTTTTTAGTATGACTGCTGAAATTGTGATTTAAGCTGAAACTGAGCTGCTAGACTCGGACGCTATCCGCAAAGCGGATTTTAAGGAAGTCGTCCTCCATTTTGGCTCCAGCGGGTTGTAAAGCGGCCAAAGATTGAGGCAGTACCAAGTTCCGGCGATGGTTGCCGATGCGAATATTGAGTTCGTCGCCGTTCTTGCTCAGTTCCACTTGGTTCTTAGGGATTCCAGGTAAATACACTTCCAAACTGTATTGATTCTGGTCTTGCACAATTCGTAAAGTAGTTTCTTTGTAGTAAACCTGCGCTGGATCTTCGTCCTTATATAAAGTGTCTTTCAATCGTTCTAAAGCGGCCAGTCCACACATTTCTTCCGAATACAGGGGCACTTCCTTAACGGGCAATGGACTGAAGTTGTCGTGAATTTCTTGGCGATATTGTTGTTGATTGGCTTTCCACTTTTGGAAAAATGGATCGCTGACTTCATCCGGCAGAATCCGGTTGGCGATGACTAAATCGGTTGCCACGTTGTAGAGGCTGAGGTAAGCATGCGCCCGCAAGGACTCCTTAATCACCATCTTTTCAGGATTGGTGACGAGGCGAACCGAAGTTTTCGTGTTGTCAGTTAAGACTTTTTCGAGGGCTTCAATCTGCTGGTAAAACTCGTACGGTGCATCCATGACTTCGTTGTCAGGCAACGAGAAGCCAGCCAGAGGCTTGAAAATTGGCTCAATCAACGGGCGTAAGGCGGCAGACACCTTCTGCAACGGTTTGTAGAAGCGCCGCATGTACCAGCCCGCCACTTCTGGCAAACTCAGCAGTCTTAAGGCAGTGCCAGTGGGGGCAGAGTCGATAATCAGCACATCGAATTCGTTTTCGTCATAGTGCCGTTTCATTCGCACTAAGCTAAAAATCTCATCCATGCCCGGTAGGATGGCGAGTTCTTCGGCTTCAACTCCTTCTAAGCCTCGTGCTTGCAGAACTTGAGTAATGTAGCGCTTAACCGCACCCCAGTTGCCCTCCAACTCCATTAAGGCATCGAGTTCTGCCCCCCAGAGATTGGGACGAACGGTTCGAGGTTCATGCCCCAGTTCCATGTCGAAGCTATCGGCAAGCGAGTGAGCAGGGTCGGTGCTGAGAACTAAGGTTTTATAGCCCAGTTCGGCACAGCGCAGCCCAGTAGCTGCTGCAACGGAGGTTTTGCCAACGCCTCCCTTGCCAGTCATGAGAATTACGCGCATGGATAATTTTGCCTTACCTGAGAATGATTAACATTCATTTACTTATTATCCCTACTTTAGAAAGCCCGGAGTGAGGGATCAATCTCAGCTACCAAGCTCAGGGATCTGGCAACAAAGTCTAGAGTGCGATCGCAAACCTGTCGCAAACCTGTCACGAACTTAACCACCTGCTGCAAAAGCCGCCATGATCAAGGCTGAAAGCAAAATTCCAGGTGTGAGTAGCATGACGAGCATCAGTAAATCATGGTTGGACATTAGCGGCTCCTAAATCGACAACGAGTTGAGAAACGTGTGGTTGCAGGTATTTGGAATTCGTTAAGGCGCACTAAACGCCCCTTACACCTTAGCAAGTCTTGCTGGAGTGCTGTTTCAGTCTAGAGGCAGGCTAATTAAGGCTGTTGGAAAAGCTCTAAAAGTCTTTATCTATCAATGTTTATGAGTGCCAACCGCGCCGAAGCTAGCAGACTAGATTGAGCAGAAACGGCACAGAAAAACTTTCTGGAATTCTTGCTGAAGTTTAAATATTGCAATTTCAAGCAGTAGGATTATCCTGAATGCCAAGATTGGGTCTTGCTTAATCAAAAGCTTAAAAGCGATGCAGAATCAGAAATCGGTGTGGGGATTACCGTTGCGGCAACAAGTGATTTCGCTGGCGCTGTCGGGCAATTGTCTTTGGGCGACACTTGGGGTTAGTGCTGGAGTGATAGGAGCGATCGCCCATATAGCTCCAGTTCAGGCAGCTATTCTAACTCAGTGGCAATTTAACTCAACTACCAACCAGTTAGAGATCACGGTACCAGAAGGCACCCAGCCCCGCTATTTTCTGCTTGCGAAACCTGCCCGCATCGTGCTGGATTTGCCCAACACGCAGATGGGTGCGGTGCCAGCTGAGCAGATGTTGTCTGGCCCAGTGCAACAGATTCGTGTTTCACAGCAGCAAACTGGCTCTACTCGGATTGTGATGCAACTCGCTCCCAATGTGGTGTTTGCGCCCGGTCAGGTGAAACTAGAACAGATTGGCACCAGTAAGGCGGGAACTCGTTGGGTGTTGCGTCCTTTAATTGCTGGTAATAGTGCAATTGCTGGTAGTAGCGCCTCTACGCCCACCGTCGCTGCTACATCTACTGGCCCAGCCACCTCAACTGCATCACCCCAATCTGCTCCCCCTACTTCCGCATCTGTACAGTCAACTCCATCCGCTGCGCCGAGTGAGCGATCGCAACCCTCCCTTCCATCTGTTGAACCAAACGGGCGATCGCAACCTGCTCCTCCTGCGGCTCCTCCCAAGAGCAGAATTACGAGAAATGCTGCCGACCTATTAGCACCTGGCGATCGCTCATTCGATAACTCATCTGCGCCCTCACCGGAACCGTCCCCTGCGATCGCAGCGCCTACGGGAACAACCCCTCAACCCTCAGATACACTCAGGCCAGCCCCAGCCGCAACTTCAGAGACAGCCGTCTTTAGCCCTAGGTTGTCGCCTGCGGTGACAGATGCTAAGCCAACGCCTACAACCCAACCTCCTCAAAGTGCGCCTCAGAAAGCCCCAACTCGCGATCGCCCAACTCCGACTACGCCAGCAAAACCGACTACATCAGCAAAACCATCGGCACCGCCAATAGCCGCCCAGCCCAGAGTACAGCCAGCAGTCAAGCCACCCGCTACCCCAGCTCAACCAAACGTGGCGATCGCTCCTGCACCTCCTGCAACAACTGCTGTATCTCAGCCTGTGGCGGAACCTCAGATGCCAGCAGTACCAGTTGTAGAAGAGCCAATGGAAACGGCTCCTGCTCTTGCAACCGCTCAACCGGAAGTGAAACCTACCGCAAATCTGCCTCAACCTACTCCAGAACTAGAGACGGCAGGATTACCCCCCGCTAACTTTCGCTCACAGCAGCCCGTAACCGTGAGTGTGCCACCGATGAATGGTACTGCTGCCCCTACTCAGGTGCCTCCATCAGGCGATCGCGTGCCAACTACCGCGACTAATACAGAAGCTGCCCCAGTGCTGCCCCCAGCGGTTTTTACGCCTCAGCCTAGTGCCACTGTAACTGTGCCATCTTTGTCATCCCCTTCGATACAGCCTGCCCCCACTCGTCCAGTGACATCGGAATCACCTCAACCATTTAGAACCCCGAACGTGGATGAAGCTGTGGGACGGGTGATTGAGTTTGGTCAACCTTTAGCCGCTACAAGCTCCGCACCTGCTGTTACGTCTCCTAGCTCGCCAACTTTGGAGGCAGGAACCGAAGCTTTACCCATAGAAACTTCCAATCCACAAGCCAACTTACAGCCAGATTCGAGTTTAGTGGCTGTAGGAGATGGAATTATGCTGCCATCTGGTACGACCTTACAACTGCAATATTCGGGTGCTGAAGTTTTGGAGCTAAAGCCAGGAGCCCCGCAACAGGAAGTATTATTGCTGCAAACAGAAATTCGCGATCGCAACGGCAGCATCTTGGCTCCAACTGGGGCTGCCATCATTGGGCGCTTTGAAACGACGAGTGGGGGAAGCCGTTTTATTGCCCAAGCAATCAGCCTACAGGGTCGAAATGTGCCACTAGCAGCAGAGTCAGCGCTTTTAGGGGGCAAACTGCAAGTTTCGCAGGAAAAAGTCGTGAGAAATTCGGCCCTAGGAGCCTTGGCTGGAGCTCTGATGGGTGGTTCCGGTGAAGAAGTTCTTGGCGGCGCGGCAGCGGGAGCGGCAGTGACTTACCTGGCTTCACCCAAACCTGCGAAGCTCCAACCAGGACAAGTGCTGCAAGTACGGCTCACGGAAGTTTTTCGATCGCCTTAATTGCGATCGAAAACTTGATGTGACAAATCTAAAAAATTCTGCCCTAGTCAGAGTTTCAACTAGGGCAGAATTTTTTTAGCTGCTAGCGGGGAAGCCCCGTGCTATACCTGTACTCAGGTTAGCGTCGGGATGAGAAGCGCGTGACTGAGGGTGCGTTGCCTGACTGATTCCGTAGGCCAGGGAAGGCAACAGCGCCCGTTGGCGTAGCCTGCCGAAGGCATAGGAACACACTATCTATAATGCTTATCATAAATCTAGAAATACGCTAAGCTGAGGGTGTGATCAAAGCAACAAAGGTGCGAATTTATCCGACTGACGAGCAGGTCATTCAGCTGTCCAAAGATTTTGGCGCAACTCGATGGCTCTGGAATCAGTCGCTTTCCTTAATGTCTGCGACCTACAAGGAAACGGGTAAAGGCGTATCTGCTTACGACATGAAGAAGCGGATACCAGAACTAAAGAAAGAGTTTGAATGGCTGAAGGAAACCTATTCCCAGTGTCTCCAGCAATCGATCTTGAACCTCTCTCAAGCGTTTATCAACTTCTTTGAGGGGCGGGCAAAATACCCCACATTCAAAAGCAAGTTTGATAGGCAGTCGGTTCAATATCCTGCCAACGTAAAACTTCAGGGTGATGATGCGATTAAGTTCCCTGGGAATCTAGGCACCGTAAAAGCTAAAATCCATCGCATTTTACCTACAGGCAAGATTAAGACCGTTACGGTATCTAAGACCCCTGAAGGGCGCTATTTTGCCTCTTTATTGATTGATGACGCTACCGCTCAGCCTGAAATTACCAGTGATGGTAAAGCCGTTGGGATTGACTTAGGGCTCATTGATTTTGCCGTCACTTCTGATGGCTCAAAGTTCAGCAATCCTAAGCATCTTAAGAAACATGCTAAGAACTTAAAGCGTAAGCAGCAAAAGCTATCCAGAAAAACCAAGGGTAGTAAGACTCGCATGAAAGCGCGTCGCCTGGTCGCTAAAGTTCACGGCAAAATTGCCAGAGTCAGAGAAGATTTTCTCCACAAACTATCTCGCAAGCTAGTCAACGAAAACCAAGTTGTGGTGGTGGAAAATCTGGCAGTCAAAAACATGGTAAAAAATCATACTCTTGCCAAAGCCATCAGCGATGCGGGCTGGGGTAAGTTTTGCACCATGCTCAAGTACAAGAGTGAATTCGACGGCAAAACCTATCTTGAAGTAGACAGGTTTTTCCCGTCGTCTCATTTGTGTTCAAACACGCTGCTACAAATCCCCAAAATGGATCTCTCTGTCCGCTTCTTTGATTGCCCGCACTGCCAGCAACGGCATGAGCGGGATGTAAATGCGGCAATCAATATCAGAAATGAAGGCTTGCGATTACTGGCGTTGGGAATCAGCGCTACTGCCAATCGAGGGAGTGTAAATCCGAAGGGTTCTGGACGTAAAAAATCCATGAATTCGGAGGTAACTCCCGTTGAAGTTGGAAGCCCGTACTCTATCGCCTAGCGATGAGCGTCGGGTAATTCACGATTGATATTTTAGAACTTGTCGCTTTCGGGGACAGGCGCTGCACCTGCACCAGTTTGGTTCAGGAAGAGGTTTTGCGCCGCATCGTTTTGGTAGATGCAATTAATTTGGGGAGAATTTTCCAGAGTTCCAGTAAAGCCAAACGTATTCATGCGGTTTTTGCATTCACGCAATTGATCGCCAGAAATCAAGTTGCGTTGCCGCAAAACTTCCCAGTTACTGCTGCGTAAGACGCATCCAGGCTGCATTTTAGGTTGCGAAATATAGACGCTAAACGGGTTCATCGTCACAAACACCCTGGTGTCCATCGTGATCGCACTCGCACCGTACTGCACACAAATTTCTGGGTTCGGTGCTGCGCGATCGATAAACTCACGGGTCGCCACGTTCTGCGGTCCAGAGCTAGCCACAGAGCTAAACGCAATGCCAATGCCAATGCCCAAAATAAGGACACCGCTCAAAATCGCCAGCGTCGTCGCGCTCAAGGCCGAAGCAAACGACGAGCCGTTGGAGCCGTTGGAGCCATTGGAGCTGTTGCGGTTGGAATTAGCAGGGCGAGATGGAGGAGGTGAAGGCTTAGGTCGGCGATTCATAATGACTATTTGAATTGCAAGTAATTGGCAAAGTAGAGTTGCAACTGCGCTTCCTCTTCCAGTATGCCGTTAATTTTTCAGTGATCTGAGTCGTGTGACAATAGAAAGGCTTGTGTGGTCAACTTTTTAGGCGATTACGCGTGACTTCATCTTCATTTCGATCAGGAAAGCCTTTCAGTTCGCCCACTCAAACAATTGTGGGAGACAGCCTCACAGTTTTGTGGGGAGATTGGCTAGATTTAAGAATTCGGATTGCCCAAATTGCGGCGTCTGGTTTAGTTTCCCCTCTAATTTATATTTTGGCGTTTGGTTTGGGTTTAGGCAGCTCTTTGGACAAAGTGGCTCAACCCTCCGCAGGCGAAAATTACTTGCAATTTATTTTGCCTGGAATGGTGGCGTTGTCGTCAATGGCAATCAGTTTTGGGGGCACCACTTTCTCAATTTGTGGAGAGCGGCTATTTACCAAGACGTTTGAAGAAATGCTGTTGCTCCCAGTGCATCCTTTGTCGTTGTTTCTCGGCAAGATGCTAGCCGGGGTCATTCGGGGGTTAATGACTTCAGGCTCGGTCATCTTGGTGGCTATTTTGTTTACCGGGAAAATTTGGAGCTTCTTGAACCCGTTGTTTCTGCTGCTGCTAGTGCTGAACTGCGCCGTGTTTGCAGGCTTGGGTGTGATTGTAGGGCTGAGTGTGCGATCGCTCGAAAGTGTCGGTCTCTACAACAACTTTTTGATTGTGCCGATGTCGTTTCTCGGAGCCACGTTTTTTGATCCTGCCAGCTTACCCGTTGCGCTCAAAGGAATTGTTTATTTGTTGCCGCTCACCTATACCAGCATTGGCTTAAGATCCGCTGCTTACCTGCCGCTGAGCCAGTTTCCTTGGTATAGCGTTGGGGTATTACTGTTAGCTGCGATCGCCCTTTCTGCTATTGGAGCGTACAAATTTTCTCATCAACAAGATTAGATGTAGAAGCACCCTGACTTGACGATTTGATGTTGCGATCGCTGGCTAAAAGCAAAAGCCTCAGGCATCACCCAAGGCTCTTACTCACCCGCTATTCAATTGGTTTGCACCCAGTTTGTGACTCAGTCAGGATTTAGTAGCGAGTCCGAGTGGTCTCAGCAGGATCGCGGTAGGTCGTAGCAGTTTCAGTCTTACGAGTTAGACCTGCCAAGCCGAGTAAACCGAGAAGACCTAACCAACCCCAGTCAAAGTCGCGATCGCCAGCGGTATCTGTTGCAGTTGTGGTGGTAGTTGTGGTGCTAGGAGCTGTGGTTGTACCCGTGGTTCCGGTTGTACCCGTGGTTCCGGTAGTACCAGTTGTATCAGTACCGAGACCAGTGCCAGTACCAGTAGTTCCAGTGGTGCCAGTACCAGTAGTTCCGGTGGTGCCAGTGGTGGTATCAGTGCCAGTGGTGCCAGTGCCCGTGGTTCCGGTGGTACCCGTTGCATCAGTACCGAGACCAGTGCCAGTCGTGCCCGCAGTACCAGTGGTGCCAGTACCCGTAGTTCCGGTGGTACCCGTTGCATCAGTACCGAGACCAGTGCCAGTCGTGCCCGCAGTGCCAGTCGTGCCAGTGCCCGTGGTTCCGGTGGTGCCCGTTGCATCAGTACCGAGACCAGTGCCAGTCGTGCCCGCAGTGCCAGTCGTGCCAGTGCCCGTGGTTCCGGTGGTGCCCGTTGCATCAGTACCGAGACCAGTGCCAGTCGTGCCAGCAGTACCAGTAGTGCCAGTACCAGTAGTGCCAGTAGCTCCACCTGTAGCATCTTGAGCTGCGCTAGGGAGAGTTAGGGGGAGTACTGCCAAACTGAGGGTAAGAACACCAGCCCCAATAACTTTGGATAAGCCTGAAGATTTCATCTTAAAATTCCTTGTTTTCTAAAGCGTTTGCAGTCTGGACAAACTCTGAATCCGTTTTGAATTTTTTGAGGTCTGCTTCAATCGATTCGGCACACTCTCTCGTAGAACATTAAGAGTTTTAATTGCCTTGGGAGTCATCCTTGAGCTAGAAATTGAGTTTCCTTAAGCTACGCCCAAGGAATGAAATTTTTTCTTACATCTATGAACCTCTAAAGGCTAGCCCAACTCCACATCACAGGGCCTTCATTCGCTAAGGGATCGGTAACTATCCGAGCGATCGCGTCTATTTCTTTAAGGTCTTCAGCAGAGAGCTTCACGTCCGCCGCTTGGGCATTTTGTACTGATTGCTCGGCGTTGCGGGCACCCGCGATCGCGTTGGCTTGGGGTTGGGCAATCAACCAAGCTAAGGCCAGGTTCGCCAGCGTACAGTGATGCCGTTCCGCGATCGGACGGAGTTTGTCTAATGCGGCCTGGGCGCGTTCGTAGTTCTCTCCTTGAAATAGCTTGTTTTTAGCGCGATTATCGGCTGAGTCGAAGGTGTGGCCCGGACCAAACTTTCCGGTGAGTAATCCTTGTGCCAGAGAAGAGTAGGCCAAGATAGAGATGTTGTTTTCGACGCAGTACGGCATGGCGTCGGTTTCGACGTAGCGCCAAAACAGCGAGTAAGGCGGCTGCAAACTGTCGATGCGGCCATAGTGGGAAGCTTCTTCTAGCTGAGCGCGAGAAAAGTTGGAAACCCCGATCGCCCGAATTTTGCCTTGTTGCTTCAGGTCATTCAAAGCCCGCATGGTTCCTCAATTGGCACGACCTCGCTGTTAAAAACTCCAGAAGGCCAATGGATTTGATACAGGTCGATGTAGTCGGTTTTGAGATTTTTGAGAGAGCGATCGCAAGCTTCGATCACCTGGTCATATTTGAGGTGGTTGGCAAAAACTTTGGTGGCCTAAACCGTTTGATCCCGTACATCGGAGAGGGCTTCTGCCACGACTCGCTCTGAGTGCCCTTCTCCATAAACTTCGGCGGTGTCGATGGTGGTGATGCCTGCCTCAAAGGCCGCTCGAATCGCTTTAATTGTGTCGGCATCCTCAATCCCTATCCACATCCGTTTGCCCGCTTGCCAGGTACCCATGAGAACAGGCGAAATTTGGATGTCAGAGTTACCGAGCGATCGCTTCTCCATGTTGGCTCCCTGAGTTGCTACAACGGATTGGTTGACTCACAAAATCTTTTTCACTCTAACAATCCACTCTAGATGGGGTGCGATCGCCGCTATGAACACTTATTCTCACTTCTTAATGACGGCTGCTTTAGATAAAGCTCTGCCACGAGTGCCGATCGTTAAGCGAGCCTTCTTGCTAGGTTCTGTAGCTCCTGATCTGCCTCTTTGGGTGCTATCGATCGGTGGCCTTGTCTACTATCACTTCATCCGAGGCTGGAGCTTGGCGGATACAGCGCATCTCCTGTTTGACGAGCTTTATTTTCACGACCCTTTTTGGATCGCGGCTCACAATACCTTGCACGCTCCAGTGCTCTTAGTGTTGGGAGTAGCTTATGTATGGCTAAAGCGACGTCACATTGGCTCTCGCACTCGCTGGCTATTTTGGTTTCTGCTCGCTTGCCTCTTCCACACCACCGTAGACATCTTGACTCATGTAGATGACGGCCCTTTGTTGTTCTTTCCGCTGAACTGGAGCGTTCGATTCCACAGTGCCATCAGCTATTGGGACCCACGCTATTACGGCTACGAATTTCAGTGGTTCGAAAAAACTTTAGATCTCCTTTTGTTGATTTATCTACTGCGTGAAAGAGTTTGTCGATATCTGCGTCGCCAAAGTTGGTATCCGCAATCGTGAACCTAGTTTGGTCTAGCCTGAGTCCAGAGGTAGGTGCTACCCAAAATGATTCTTTTTATGCTGAAGCCAAACGAAAAGATAAGGCAGCTTGGTTGCCAAATGGAAGGACAAGCATATGCATGAGATAGCACCAGAAAATGCTGAAGCGGCTCTGAAACATGCAGAGGTGTCAGAAAAGCATGGAAAATCTATTGAGACAGTGGGCAAGACTCTGCAAAATCAAGAGGGTGCGATCGCTGAGGTAGGGCAGATCATTGAGGAGCGGGGTCAGTCGGTGCAAGAGCATGCCCGCGCCTCCCAGGAGTACGCCAAGATTGCTCGCATGAACAAGCAGGTTTCTACAGAAGCCTACCTGATGTCAGGCCAAGAGCATGAAAAAGCAGCAGAAGAGCATGTAGCAGCCGTTAAAGAATATCTCACCGCCGCTAAAGAGGTGATTAAGCATCAGCGTACTGTTTTAGAAAGCTCTGAGGAGAGTTAGCGATCGCTTACCATCACTGGCACAAGCCCACACCGCCTGCAACCCCAGGGGCAACACCCCCAACCTCCGACTCGTTTAGCTCGTAAGCCACAATTGAAGCAGAACCACATCTGTAGGTAAGGGTGGGATGGAGACATTACATCAACCGCAGGAGATCGTTGGCGATCGCTACCGTATCCTAGAAGTTTTGGGTCAAGGTGGCATTGGCACTACCTACAAAGCCGAAGATCTGCAAACCCAGCAGCAGGTAGCCCTAAAAGCCCTCTCCCTCCGGCGCATCAACGACTGGAAAGTGCTGGAACTGTTTGAGCGAGAAGCTAGAGTTCTCTCTTACCTGAAACATCCTGCCATTCCGCGCTATCTCAATTACTTCCAGGTGGATACGCCAGAGAATCGCTGTTTTTATCTGGTGCAGGAATTGGCAGAGGGGCGATCGCTGGCGCAGTGCGTCAAGGAAGGCTGGCGGACTGGAGAGGCCGAAGCCAAGCAGCTAGCGATACAAGTCCTAGAGGTGCTGAGCTACTTACACTCGCTCACCCCACCTGTGATTCACCGCGACATCAAACCCCAAAACATCATCCGGCGAGCCGATGGGCAAATTTTCTTAGTAGATTTTGGGGCGGTGCAAGATACTTACCGAGACACGCTAACTCAAGGCAGTACGGTCGTGGGCACCTATGGTTACATGGCTCCAGAGCAGTTTCGGGGTAAATCCGTTCCCGCCACCGATTTGTATGGTCTAGGTGCCACATTGCTGTTTTTGCTCACGCACCAATCACCCGCCGATTTACCCCAGCGCCGCCTCAAAATCGACATTCGTGCCTGTACACAGCTCTCTTCCACTTTTGCCAATTGGCTAGACCAAATGCTAGAGCCTGCAATGGAAGACCGCTTTCCCTCGGCACCGGAGGCTTTAGCGGCATTACAAAATCAACCCTATCCTCAAGGCGCGTTAGTGCGCTCTGAATTGCCGATTGATCGGCAACCCGCTGGCAGCCGCATCATACTCAAGCGCACTTCTGAGGAAATGATCGCTGACATTCCTCCCAAACGCCTGTTCTTTAGCAATCTCGGTTTACTAGGTTTTGCTGTGGTCTGGAATAGTTTTATCTTTTTCTGGACCGCTTCTGCGGTCGTAATGGGTTCGCCTATCTTTCTTCCCCTCTTTTCGATTCCATTTTGGATTGCAGGCGCAGGTTTATTAGAAAAGGCCCTATTCCCCATTTCTATTCGGACTCACGTAGAAATCAATCGCTATCGTTTTCGGCTACAACAGCAGTTTTTGGGTTGGCGGTACCGTCAAGTCGAAGGCAACACTGAAGATTTAGAAGCTATTCAGCAGTTTGATAGTCAACTTCGGATCAATGATCAACCTGTGTTTACCTGTGCCTTGATTGAGGGAGTACGAACTCACCAGTTTGGTTCTGCCTTAACTCAACTAGAGCAGAAGTGGCTAGTACAAGAATTGTCTAAGTTTTTGGAAAAAGTGCGATCGCAAAACGCTTGAATCTGGTTTGAAAATAGACATTCTGCACTAGCCCCCTCAGTCCCCCAATTCTGGGGGAAGCAAGAATCCAGTCCCCCGTTCTGGTATGCCCGTCAGGGCTATAAATTGGGGGACCAGGGAGTTAGCCACATCAAGCTCATCAGTGGAGAGGTAGGCGATCGCAACTCTAGCCTCGATGTCATATCACCAACTGTTGTGTGGGAAATCACAAGCAACGCCAAGAAAGCATTCCTGATTCCTCTATCTAGAACTGAAAAGCGAAGTAAGGTGCTGTTGCTGTCGCGGTGCAATCTACTATCCCATCCGCCCCAGTCTTAGGCAGACCTTCTGACTTTTTAACCTCAGCTATCTGGAAACGCTGTGAACCATCGTCGTTGGCGCGAAACTGGCGAATATGTCATGCTGGCTGGCTCAGGGGTCGGAGCGATTGCTGCGACTATCTCTCAACAATTTGTGTTTGCGGCTGCCCCTATCTCCTGCTTGCTAGCTCTAAATTTTGCCAACCGCCGTCGGTTTGAGCAAGAAACCAAGCAACTGTCTAAGCTGAGCATCACTCGGTTGGACAATCGCCTCACTAGGGATATGATCGCGCTGCAAGAGCAGGTTCAAGACTTACCCAGCACCTTGGATCTAGATCACCTCAAGCAAACCTTCCTAGGTCGGCACCGTGAGTCTCTAACCAAGCTCTCAGAGCAGTTACAAACACTGCAATGGGAGATGCATCGCCAACTGGCTCCCCTCAAAGCCCATGATGTCGTCGGGCTGCGTCAGGACTTGGAGCAAATGCAAATCCAGCAGACTCAACTCGCCACGGCCTTAGAACAGGTCACTCACCAGCTGACGCAGTTAAGCGCTAATTCTACTGAGGGGACGGAAGTTGCGATCGCGCAATTGCAAGCCCAAATGTCCCAGGCAGAGACGGATCTAAAACTACTCAGCGACGAGCCTATGATGCAAGTCAAGGCGCTGCAAGATCAGATTAATCATATCAACCGTCGCCTGAACCATTTGCCCACGCCCTTTGATGCGAGTTCTCTCAAGCAGGATGTAGACTCCTTAATCCGAGTCATTGCAGGGCTGGTGCCGCGCCGCGAATTTACCCGCACCTTAGTTGAGGTGGAAAATCTTCATCAGCGATATCAGAGCTTAGAGCAAGCGGTCGTCCCCTTGCGACTCGCCGTTACTATTTTTCGGAAGCAACTGGATACCCTTCAGGCCAAAGTGCATGCCCCCTCAGACTCGCACCTGATGGCAGAACTAAGCCAAACCGTCACTGCTCTTGAAGCTCGGTTGAACCAACTACCGACCCTACCTGACTTAGCAGATCTGCAAAATCAAGTTGAAGCTCAAGCGGGTTTGAGTACTGAAGTGGCTCAGTTGCGCCAAGATGTCACGACAATCCAGCGCCAAACTCAAGCTCTGTACCAGCAGCACAAAGCGTTGCGTGATTGGGTTTACCGTTTACCTCAGCTCCTAGATAATAGTGCGCTACAAAGTCAGCTCCAGAGTTTGGCGACTCGCTTAGAAGGTGCAGAAGGTGGTGCAGTCGAGGTGCGAGCCGAGCTAGAAGCAACTCTGCAAAGTCGGCTAGAGGGCATCAATCAACAACTGCGAGCTTTGCCAAATGCACCCAATCATGAACTGGTATTGGCGCTCCGTTCCACCGCACCATCAGCCGATCGCCCACACCTCCTCTCTGGTAGTCGAGCCTTTCTAGAGGAGTTACTAGAGCAAGCTCAAAAGCAAGTGATTGTGGTTTGGCCGTGGCCTGACCCATTTAGTTTAGATACCGCCCTACTAGAAAAATTTCGTGCGTTCTTACAGCGTCAGGGCCAGATTTCGATGGCTTGGAGTCATCTCGGAGTCACTCATCAAAGTGATGCCCCTCGCTACATCAGCCCGCGATCGCCCTCATCACCTCCTGAAAGAAGCTGGCTCCACGACACGCTGAAGCAACTGGCTCAACTGAAGCAGGAGTTTCCACAACAATTTAAGTTCAAAATCTTGGGAGCTGAGGAGAATTTCTTGGTTTGCGATCGCCGCTTAGCTATTCTCAAAGTTCCGAATTTGCCTGTTTCGAGCACCGTCTTTCCAGAACTAGAACTCGGACTGCGCACCACTGACCCCTCAACCATCCAAGGCTTAATCGATCGCTTTGAGCAACCTTGGCTCGATACCGCAGATGCTACGGCTTACTTCCACCGTGCAGCAACTCGCTATGAGATTGGTGATAAATCTGGGGCGATCGCGGATTACACTCAGGTTCTACAGATTGACCCCCATAACGACGTTGCTTACATCAACCGAGGGGTGGCTCGTTATGACTCGGATGACCCATCTGGGGCGAGCGCGGACTTTGACCAAGCCATCCGACTCAATCCTGACAGTAGTGTGGCTTATAGCAATCGTGGATTTGTCTGTGCCGAGTTGGGAGATAAGCTAGGTGCCATTGAAGACTACAGTCAGGCTATTAAACAGTCCCCAGAGGATGCGACTCCTTACTTCTACCGGGGGCTAGCTCGAACTCGGATTGGCAACAAACTAGGTGCCATTGAAGACTACAGTCAAGCCTTGGAATTAAATCCTGACGATGCTAGCGCGTATCTTTATCGGGGACTCGCACGAGCCAAATTAGGAGACCAGCCAGGAGCGATCGCAGATCTGCAACAAGCAGCCCAGTTCTTTAGCGATCGCGGCGATCCTGTAAACAGTCGCAAAGCTCAGAGCACCCTACAAAAACTCCAACAATCGGCGCTAGATGCCAACTTGATCAACTGCTAAATCAAGCTAATATCCACCTGGTTAATCTAACTGGTTGATCTGAATCATCATTCTAAAAGTTTGCCCTAAGGCTGCACCACAAGTGCGTCGTCGGTATCACTGCTGCTAGAGACAGGGGCAGTTGCTTGGTAACGGGGCGATCGCGATTGTAACTTGTGTCCAGCCCAGCCGTAGCCCAACAAATATAGAAAAGCAAATCCAGCCAAACTCATCTGTACAGTCCTAACCAGCGACCAGAGTTGAGGTGGTTGCCCTTTGTGGAGGTGGGGCTTTTTGACGGTTTCAAGCATTGACTTAACCTGAACTGCACTCGTTAAACCAGTAAACGGTTTTATCCGCTTCATCAGGCTACCTTTACAGTTGCTAGCTCAATTACTACCCAAAGGGTGAGAGTCGCTTTCTAGTAAGGGTGATTTGTGAGGCGTCACCGCTCTGTCTACCAGCAGCATGGGGACTAGGGAGCTACTTCATCTCTAACTCCTGAGTCAGAAAATCGGGTTGATGTCACGGTCTACTAAAATGGTGACCTTGGGAACCACCCCAACCTGGGTCTAGTGAGCGTGCTGGGAGGCGATCGCCAGGTAGTAGCGGCTAGCCACGCGGTGTAGGAGCCGTCTGAGCAGGTCGAGTATAAGAGCGTAGCATCGTCAGGAACGTTTGCTGATTAAAGCTGCGAGGATCTTTTCGAGATCCAGAGCGATCGACCGCCTGGTGAGTGGTAATTCTCGATTCGGGCACCGTTGCTCTTGCAACCAACCAGCTCAGCGATTGGTACTGGGCTGCTGTATAGCCGCTGTGACGATTGGCATTGTTACGGCCATCAGGGGGGGTTTCTAAAGAGATATGGTAAGCAAAATTGTTGACAGAAGGTGGAAATTTAGGATGAGTTTTCACCGCCTCCGGGCCATTGGGGCCATTAAACACGGAGTTGCCAGCTCCAAAGGCTCGCTTATCGGGAGGGACAAGGTAGACAATGGTGCCATCTTGAGTAATCAGAGCATGGTAGCTGGCTTGGTCTTCATCTCTAGGATGGGGAGTCTGAAAAAATGAGATAGTGCTGTTGGCAGAACTGACCGTTTCGTGCAGCACGATAATGGGTGCCTGAGCCGCTGGGCGACCATACGTATCCCTGACCACTCGCTCTCCGTAGTTTGTGGGGTCTGCGAAAGCGACAAGTTCCCTCGGTTGGTAAGTGGGCACAGCGGGCGTATTTGGCGGCTGAGGTGGCTGAGGGGATTGCCGGGATTGTGTCGGTAGTTGGATGGGTCGAGTGGCGGGTGGCTCTAGCGGAACCGTGGGCACTGTGACTGAGGCTGGCGGTGATGTACTGGCTTGGTTCTCAGATGGCCGCATTTGGCTTGGCGGAACTGAGGCGATCGCGATCGGCTGGGGTTGATTCGCCAGAATTTCAGCATCGCCAGGTTGAATGGTTGTGACCGCATAAACCAGCCACACTACGCTAATCACTACAGTTGCCAAGAGCGCTTGCAGTTGGCTGTCAAGACTCCGAAGCTGGCGCAGAAAATTCATAAGGTTCTAAATAAGGGTTGGGAATCTACTGAGGAGAAACGCCACTAGGAATTTCTGGGCTTAATCTGGATTTGGCTTTTTGGACTTAACTTTATATTTAACGCTTAGTCTAGTGAGACTCAGGACAGAATGGCAGAAAATTATTGCTCTCAAATAGCGGGTTGATTATCCTAGTTGGGATATTAACTGATGGTGGGTTCGGGAGGCTGTAAGTCCCGCGCTCTAACGCTATGCCTTCGGCAGGCTACGCCAACGGTGAGCGTCGGGATACACGGATATCCCGCGTGAGTTGAGGGGTATCTCCTACGGAGACGCTACGCGAACGATACCCCGAAAACGAATATTTAAGTAACTTGGATGCTTTACTTAAATGTGTTATAGTAGCTCCATGTTTACAATGAATTTTCAGTACCGCGTTTATCCATCTCTTGAGCAAGAAACTCGCATGGTGTCTTGGCTTGAGATGTGTCGTAGTGTTTACAACTACGCCTTGAGGGAGCGCAAGGACTGGATAAAATCTCGTAAATGTGACATCAATTCCTGCTCTCTTGTATCTGAGTACATCATTCCGGCTGAGGCACCTTATCCCGACTACTACAAACAGCAAAATGCGCTGACAGTCGCTAAGGAAAAGTTGCCACACCTGAAGGATGTTCAGTCTCAAGTCATCCAAGAGCCACTTCGTCGGGTAGACATGGCATTTGTTGCCATGAAACAAAGAGGGCATGGTTTTCCGCGCTTCAAGAAGTTCGGGCAATATCGCTCTTTTTTGTTTCCGCAATTCAAAGTTAGTCCAATTGAAGGTAGCCAAATTAAGCTGCCCAAAATTGGGTGGATGCCGATTGTTTTGCATCGCCCCATTCCCGATGGATTCACAGTCAAAACAGTGCGAGTAACCCGCAAACACTCTGGCTGGTATGTCACGCTCTGTCTTCAAATTGATGTCAACATCCCCAATGTAGTGCCTCACGGCAATGCTATGGGAGTTGATGTCGGGTTGAGCTATTTTTTGAGCACCAGCGAAGGTGAGCAGATTGCTAGACCTCGTTTTTTTGACA
>JAHHIL010000061.1 GCA_019358975.1 Trichocoleus desertorum ATA4-8-CV12 | reverse complement strand
AAGTAGAAGCTTGGCAAGAGGAGCGCAATCAAGAGAAGACCTGGATTGATTGGCGATTTACGACCGCAGATGCCAGGATAAAACTGCATCGACTTTACCCGTCAACTAATAATTGACTGACTACTAGACGACTATCAAAGACTGATGCTAGATCAACTTCCCTATTATCCAGATTAGCCTTTAGCAGAGCGTTAGCACCTGCATCAGCAATGTAAGCGGTGTTGTTTTGAATGACAAAGCTGTAAGGGTTGGAGTCTATTCCGCCTCCATCGGGATTTTTAGTTTGCTCAAAGGCGGAAACATCAGCGATCGCAGTCCAATCAGAACCACCGTTAAGGGCATTAATTTTCAGCAATTGTCCAAACTCTGGCACTCCCAAAGTACTCCGGGCAGCAGGATCGCTACCCAGCCCAATGAGAACATAAGGTTGCCCAGTCGCATCAAAAGCCACATCATGGGCACCTGTAGCCTCACTCCCATCGGGTGCTGCTAATGATGGCAATCCAGTTACGACTCTAGTCACTGTGCCATTTTCAATGCGGGTCAGTGCTCCTGTAGCACCGTAACAAACTGATGCGTTTGGATTTGTTGGAGAAGGAATGCACGGTCCCGTACCACCCCGTCCTGCTTCAGTTACATAAAGAGCACCATTCGATCCGATGGTTAATCCTCTAGGGTTATCTAAATCACTTGCGATTATTTTAAAGGTCGCAGCAAGAGCTGTGTTTTCGAGACTAAGAGCGACGATAGTTGCTCCTATTGTGGCAGTTAGATGCTTCAACATGGGTAATCTCCAAAATACGGCGTTGCAGTATGTTGTTTGAATCCACTTGCACTGACTTCATTGAGCAAAATCACCGAAAAATTTGGGCGATCGCTCCTTCAGAATGACAAATAGATTGTTGAAGATCGATTAATAGTTCTTTCCCTCTTCATCGGTAAAACACCACAGCCATTGTTCTCCTAATTCGGCTGAGCTAATCACCTCATGTCCACTCTCCTCATAGTGCCGACGAGCATGTTGATTTTTGGAGGAGTCGCAGCACAGCATCTTGCCGCAAGTCTGACAAATTCGTAAATGCACCCAGCGATCGTTAATCCGAATACACTCCTCGCACCGAAACATAGGATAGTTGGCTTTCGGGATTAAGTTTTCTAGCGTTATTCCATTCAAATGTTGGCAATGCATAGGATTTTGCTATGTATGTGTATGAATGAATTGGAAGCATGTTTAATCATGCTTACTTAGTAACACAGTTAGTCGTACGATCTTGTAAAGAAAGATGATGTGATCCTTAAACAGGATGATTGCGATCGCTTTACTGGTCAGTGAAACTCCAATCAGTTCTGCTATCGGTGCTGTGAAGGAATTTGCTGTGAAACACAACCTGCGGCTTTAATTAAGTCGGCGGCTTTTTCACCAATCATGATGGTAGGTGCGTTCGTATTGCCTGTGGTGATGGTTGGCATAATAGAAGCATCCACGACCCGCAACCCCTTAATTCCATGTACCCGCAGTTCGGGGTCTACAACTGCCATAGGGTCAGTGCCCATTTTGCAAGTGCCGACTGGATGCCACACGGTACTGCAAGTTTCCCGGACGTAAGCAACGAGGGCTGCATCACTCTGCTTATCGGCACCCGGAGCGATTTCCTTACCGCGAAACTCATCCAACACACTTGCACCGAACAAGTTACGGAGTAATTTAATTCCGACAACGAGCTTTTGCACATCGGCTTCACTTTGGAGAAAGTTCATCCTAAACATCGGTGCGTCTTTGGGGTCGGCGGAATGCAAGCTGACGCTGCCAATGTTTTGGGGATGAGTCAAACAGACGAAACTTGTGAATCCTAAGCCAGAGTGGACATAGCCAGGTGGTACTAACACAACGGGACCGAAGAGAAACTGTAAATCGGGTGCAGCATCCAGATTCCCCTCAGTACGCAAAAACAAGCCCGCTTCAGCGACACTACTGGTGCTTGCTGTGTGTAAATCTTGAATTGCCTCGTGCGCCACGGACACGACAGGGTGGTCTTGGAGGTTTTGACCAACACCCGGCAAATCAGCCACTACTGGAATTCCCAAGGCTTTCAGGTGTTCTGCATCCCCAATGCCAGAAAGCATAAGCAGTTTAGGTGAATCGAACGCGCCCGCACTTAAAATCACCTCCTGGTTGACCCTGACTTGGTGCAGTGTGCCCTCGTGCAGGTATTCCACCCCAACGGTACGGGTGTCCTCAGACAACAATCGAGTGACCAACGCTCCTGTCGTTACAGTCAAATTGGGACGCTGGAGAATGGGTACAAGGAAGGCCGCAGCAGCACTGTGTCGCTTACCATCCTTGATGGTCAACTGATAGAGTCCTGCCCCTTCCTGCTGCTTTCCATTAACATCAGGATTGTGGTCATATCCGACTGCCACCGCTGCGTCTACAAAGCGTTGGGATAGCACAGCAGGCGCAATCGGATCGCTCACGCTTAACTCTCCATCAACCCCATGAAATTCGGACGCGCCTCGCTGTTGATGCTCCGATTTCTTGAAGTAGGGCAGGACATCTGGGTAGCTCCAACCAGGATTACCTAACGAGTGCCAGTGGTCATAATCGTGAGGATTGCCCCGCAAATAAATCATGATGTTAATCGAACTGCTGCCCCCCAAGACTTTGCCACGAGGACAAAAGATTTTGCGGTGATTCAGGTAAGGTTCTGGTTCGGAGAAATATGCCCAGTCCACCTCAGAGCCTAGTAGACTGAGGCATTGCGCTGGGATGTGAATCTCTGGTTTTGTGTCTGGGTTGCCTGCTTCGAGAAGTAGCACCGTTGTGTCACTGTCTTCGCTCAGACGGTTGGCGACGACGCAGCCTGCTGAGCCTGCACCAATCACAATGTAATCATATTGAGTCATGACATTCTTCTTCTCGATTACTGGTAATGGCTTTGCATAGCTCTAGTTGGTTTTGTTCTGTAAATATTTCTCGAACCATCTCAAGGCGGTTGTGCTGGCGATCGCAAAGCCCTCTCCCTGGAAGCCGTCAAAGTGTCCACCTTTCAAGACTGTGAAAGACTTTGGTTCGATCGCGTCTGCATAGACAGTGGCGGCTAAGCTGGGAGAGGCCAGGAAATCTTGCTCGCCTACAATTAGACATACCGGGGTGGGAAAGATGGCTTCAGGGTGCGGAATCGCTTCGTAGTAGAGACAATGTTCAATCGATTCAAAGGTGAGCCGATTCTCCCATCTACCTTCGCTGGCATCCTTCGCTAATTCAATCCAAGTAAAGGCATCGGGTGTCGCTAGGAAGGAGGGTTGACCGGGCGGGGCAACCAAGGGGAAGTAGCTCACTTCTCCGGTTTGATACCGTTTGATCCGATCTTCTGAAAGCAACTTTGTGAGTTCATGGAGTGCCAGTGGGGAGACCAAACGGCGAGAATTGAGAAATGCGTTCACTGTAGGCATTTGGGCCACGATCGCTTTCACGCGCCGATCGAATGCTGCTAAGTGTAGGACGTGACCACCGCTATAAGAGAAACCCCAAAGACCGATGCGTTCAGGGTCAACTTCGCATTGGAGTTGAGTCCAAGTAATGGCATTGCGGTAGTCTTCATGCTGCTCGGTCGGGAGCATTTGTCCCCGAGGTTCTCCCTCACTCGCACCCATATAGCGATAATCGAACAGTGTGACGACGAATCCCGCTTGAACGAAGCACTCAGCAAACTGTGGCAACCCCATCTCTTTGGTCAAGCCAATGCCATGAGCCATGACAATGGCAGGACAGCGATCGCCGGATGCAGCTTGATCGGGTGTGTAAAACGTGACGGCACACTTGAGACCTTTACTCTCAAAACTGGTGCTTCTGATTTGCATTACTGCTTATCCTTTTATTGAGGTGTTGAGCTTTATACCAGGGGTGTATCCACTAGATGTTCTGCTAAGAACCAAACTTGTAACTCGTTCGTTCACAGCACTTGGATTACTTTTCCTCTTTAAGAAAGTCCAGCAGTGCGGAATTGACCTGTTCTGCATGAGTCCAGTTGATGGCGTGAGGACCATCAGGTATCACCACTAGACGGCTATTTTTGATTAGATTCGGCAACCTGTTACCAGTGGAGTCGATCGGAAGGATGCGGTCAGCCCCCCCGTGGATGATTAAAGTTGGCACATCAATGTGTGGCAAGTCATCCCGGAAATCGGTCAACCACGACGGCACACAGTCTAAAGTCCCCTTAGCAGAAGCTGCTGCTGCAACATTCCAGCTCATCTGGATGGCCTCGTTGCTGATGCGGTCACCAAGAAACACATCTACGTTAAAGAAATTGTGGAAAAATAGAGAGAGATAGGCTGGTCGGTCTGCGACAATGCTCTTCATAATGCCATCGAAGACGCTTTGATCAACCCCTTCTGGGTTATCGTCGGTCTTCAACAGGAAGGGGGGCACCGGAGCCATTAGCACTGCTTTCTGCACACGCTCTGAGCCGTACTTGCCGAGGTAGCGCGTCACTTCGCCCGTTCCCATTGAGAAACCAACCAGCATGACATCACGCAGATCCAGTTCTGTCATGAGTATGTTGAGATCTGCGGCGAACGTGTCGTAGTCATAGCCAAAGGATGGTTGGCTGGAGTTGCCAAAGCCTCGGCGATCGTAAGTAATGACTCGGTAGCCCGCTGCCAGCAAAACCCCCACCTGCTTTTCCCAAGAGTGTCCGCTCAAAGGAAATCCGTGGATGAGAACTACAGGCTGGCCTGTTCCGTGGTCTTCGTAGTAGATGTCGATGGTGCCAGAGTTTTCTTTGCCGACAGTAACGTAAGACATTCTAGAATCTCCTTTTTGTGGGTAAGTTTGTGGTATCTTTCGTCTGCGCCAAGAGGCTACTCTTCTGGGTCACAAAACAGTATCTCAGCTAATCTAGGATGGTTTCATAGCAGCCGTTGCAGCCATTTCGATGAATTTAGTTACTTCTTGGGGATGAGAGACAAAGGGCACATGACTTGATTTGATCTCACTGGTCTTAGCACCGATGCGTTTTGCCATAAAGCGCTCAAGTTCAGGATTAATCGCCCGGTCTTCCTGAGTCACGAGATACCAGGAGGGAATTGTTTTCCAGGCGGCGCGATCGAGTGTTTGGTCAAAAGCGATGCTAGCAACTGGCTTTTGGGTTGCTGCCATCACCCGGGCCTCAGCTAAGGAGACATCCTGGGCAAAAAACTCATGTAGCTTGGTTCGATCAATGAAGAGAAAGCCTGCGGTATCAGGCACAATTGCGGTGCTGAGCGGGGGTGCTGCATACCTACTATTCAACCCACTAATATTTTCGCCGACTTCGGGGGCAAAACCAGCGATATAAGCTAACCCCTTCACTTGCGGGTTGCCAGCTGCCGCGCTCGTAATCACACTTCCTCCATAGGAATGCCCCACCACTACGACAGCACCCTTCTGAGCATCAATCACTCGCTTAGTGGTGGCAACATCTTCTGGGAGAGACGTGAGCGTATTCTGTACAGCCGTCACGGTATAGCCATCTCGTTCCAGCAGTGGAATAATGTGTTGCCATGATGTCGCATCAGCAAAGGTACCGTGAACAAGAACGATCGCGGGTTTAGGGTTGGAAGTTTGGGGTAATTCCTTTGAGGTGGCTACTTCTGAACGCATCAGCACCATCATTGAAACACTGAATGCCAGTAGCAACAATAAAAGCTTTTGAATTTTCTTGCCTGCAAAAATCACCATTATTACCACCTTTATGTTTTTGCTGGACTGATTGAGTTGAGCTAGTGAACAAGCCCGAGGCAAGGCGATTGAACTGTTGTTTAAGTGTGGGTTAGAAAGAGAATTTAGTGACTTGCAGTGACAATAGCTGCCATCAATGGCTCGATGTCCCAGCGATCGCGATACCGCAGACCATTGATAAACAATGCTGGAGCAGCCTCAACTCCACTTTGCAATCCGCTAGTGATATCTTCCTGGATGCGATCGCGATGTACTTGTCTACTGATCGTTCGCAAAAACTGGCAGACATCAAGTCCGAGATGATTGGCATACTCCACGAGATAACCGCTTCCTAGGGCTTGCTGATGGCTGAACAACATGTTATGCATTTGCCAGAACTGTCCTTGTGCTCCCGCTGCTAGGGCTGCCGCTGCTGCCTTTTGAGCTTGAGGATGGATTTGAGGTTGAGGAAACTGCCGAAACACAAAGCACAAGTAGTTTTCCGGAGTGGAGGTGGCATCCAGCAGCGTTTGGACTGTTTCAATTAGGGTGTAAAGTTCTCCACACTCAAGACATTGATAGTCCCCATATTCAACGAGCACCACTTTGGCATTAAGTTCTCCTTGGCGGTAGTCTCGCTCAGAGGGCGGTATCACTAACGGGTTGCGTTCACTCTGTGTCTCCATTGGAGAATCGCCAGATGTTTCTTCAGAAATATCGTGACTCATGCTAAATCTGTAAAGAAAAGAGCATTCATCGTACGAGAGGCACTGTGAACTCTCTTTTTCTCAACCCTAGAACTATTTGTATGACCTTAATTTAGGAGGCCAACTCCAATCTGTCGTCCATTCCAAGTCCATATTTGAAGTCACACAACGATCAGTCCCTAGGCAATCTGAGGTACTAGGTTGACATCAAACTTAAGTTCATAGATTGGAACAAGCTTGCAAGGCAATCTCTACGACTTGCAGGAGTTCCGCGCGACTCGCTCCGCTGGAGGCTTGGACGGACATGCCAAAGTTAACGGTTAGGACAAAGCGGGCAAGGGCAGCGGGGTCAGTATCAGACGGCAAATCTCCTTCTGCGATCGCCCGGGCAAAGCGATCGCGAATTTTCGTCTCACCCAAAACTCGGCGTTCTGCTAGTTCTTGTGGGAGTGGATCGCTTGGATCAGCGCAGGAGAGTACAGTCTGAGCATAGAGGCATCTAGGCGGGTTATCTGGATTTGTCAGCAAATCGACCACACCATACATCATCCGCTCGATCACTTTTCGGGCAGTTGGCTCCTCTAGAGCTTGGCTCATGTAGGGCGTTTGTTGCTCTTGATAAAGATCGAGCACCTTACGAAATAGGGTTTCTTTGTTGCCAAAAGCTGCATAAAGGCTGGGACGGTTGATCCCCATTGCCTCCGTTAGATCGCTCAAGGATGTTCCCAGATAGCCCTTCTGCCAAAACACATACAAAGCTTTTTCTAAGGCTTCGTCGATATCGAAAGCGCGAGGTCGTCCCTGAGTACCGTGCAATTTTCTCGTTTCCATACCCTTCAGTATAAAACTTTCTTGACACCCAGATTTAACCAAGAGATACTTTTTGTACCGATTGGTAAATAAATTACAGGCTAGTAATTATGATTTCCTTACCAAACGTCATTGTTAAAGGAAAGATTTACGAAAGCTGCAATTCTCTGGTTTACCGAGGAATTAGAAAACAAGATAACTTAGCAGTCATCCTCAAAGTTCTTAAACAAGACTATCCCACCCCAACTGAGCTAATCCGTTACAAGCAGGAATATGAAATCACCCAATCACTCAATCTTGAGGGGGTAATCAAAGCCTACGCGCAGCAAGAGTATCAAAGAACGCTCGTCATCCTTCTAGAAGATTTTGGTGGCGAGTCTTTGGAAAAGTGGATGTGGGATACCGCTAAGACATATTGCCCTACGCCTCTACCTGAATTTCTGCGTTTTGCAATGACGGTGACGCAGATCCTAGGTGATATTCATGCGGCTCATGTAATTCACAAAGATATTAATCCTAGTAACATCGTCCTCAATCCTCAAACAGGACAAATTAAAGTTATTGATTTTGGCATTTCTACACGTCTGGGTTGCACTAATCCCACCTTCAACCACCCCAACATTCTAGAAGGCACTTTAGCTTACATTTCCCCAGAGCAAACTGGACGCATGAACCGTTTGCTAGACTACCGCACCGATTTTTATTCCCTTGGTGTCACCTTCTATCAACTGCTCACTGGACAGTTGCCGTTTCCCGCGACCGACATTCTTGAGTTAGTCCACTGCCATATTGCCAAACAGCCTGTGCCGCCGCATGAGCTGAGTGCAGCGATCCCTAAAGCCATTTCAGATATCGTCTTAAAACTGATGGCAAAAAATGCTGAGGAGCGCTATCAGAGTGCTGGAGGCATCACAGCGGATTTAGAACTCTGTGCCCAGCAACTAATAGAAACAGGCCGAATCGGTAGCTTGCACCTGGGTCTACAGGATGTTTCTAATCAGTTTCAAATTCCCCAAAAACTGTATGGGCGCGATGCAGAAATTACCGCGCTACTGGCAGCGTTTAACAGAATAGCCGGAAGATGTGAAATAGAGACGAAGAGAGAAGGAGACGCAGAGAACCAAGATATCTCCCCATCCCCACGTCCCCCTATCTCTGCATCTTCTGAAATGCTGCTCGTCTCTGGCTGTGCTGGTATTGGTAAATCAGCTTTAGTCCAAGAACTCTACAAACCCATCACGGTAAGACGTGGCTACTTTACCTCTGGTAAATTTGACCAACTTCAACGCAATATCCCCTATAGTGCGATCGCCCAGGCTCTACAAAAATTAGTACAACAACTGCTGGGCGAACCTAATGAGCAGGTGCAACAGTGGCGATCGCGCTTGCTGACAGCTTTGGGAAACAATGGACAACTGATCATTGATGTGATTCCGGAAGTAGAGTTAATTATTGGCAAGCAACCTTCTGTCGTGCAAGTGGGAGCAACGGAAGCGCAGAATCGTTTCAATCGCGTTTTTCAGCAATTTGTGCGGGTGTTTTGTTCTAAGAAACATCCTTTAGTCATCTTTTTAGATGATTTGCAGTGGATTGACTCCGCTACGCTGAAATTAATTGAGCTGCTATTACTCGATGAACAAGTTCAATTTTTATTTTTAATTGGAGCTTATCGAGACAATGAAGTCAATCCAACCCATCCGCTGGTATTAACACTAGAGAGACTGCGAAAACAAGGGGTAGTGCTTCAGGAAATTGTTCTGGCACCATTAGCGCTGAAGCCGTTGAGTCAGTTGATTGCTGAGACACTCAATCAAGATATCAAAATTGTTCATCCTTTGGCTCAATTAGTATTACGCAAAACCGAGGGAAATCCTTTTTTTGTCAATGAGTTTTTAAGATTATTGTCTAGTGAAAACTTACTAAGTTTTGATGCTGCGAATTCAAGGTGGCATTGGAATATTCCTGATATTCAAGCCCAAAACATCACCGATAATGTTGTAGATCTGATGCTGGTCAAGTTGAAGAAACTGCCAGAAAGCACGCAGCACGCTCTACGGCTAGCAGCTTGTATTGGAGCCGAATTTGATTTAGATACTTTAGCGATCGCTTGTGGGCAGTCTTCCAATAGAGTATTTAGAGATTTACTGCCAGCGATTCAGAAAGGATTCATTCAGCCTCTCTCTGAACTAGATGAGGACTTATTAGTTCAGCAGTACAAATTTTCGCACGATCGCGTTCAGCAAGCTGCTTATGCTTTGATTGATGCGTCACAAAAACAAGTTATTCATCTACAAATTGGTCGCAATCTCCTCGAAAAAACCTTATTAGAACCCCTGTCAAATTGGCTATTTGAAGCAGTTGATCATCTAAATCACGGGATCGAACTTGTTACTAATGCAGGTGAACGAACTGAGATTGCCAAATTAAATTTAATGGCAGGGCAGAAAGCAAAGGCAGCGATCGCCTACAGATCGGCGAAAAAGTATTTAGCTACAGCCCGAGAATGGCTAGCATCTTCTAGCTGGAAAACTAACTACAAGCTGACACTAGATTTATATTTAGAAACAACAGAAGTTGCTTACCTGTGTGGTGACTTTGAGCAGGTAGAATCCTGGGCAGCGATCATTCTGCAAGAAGCTAAAACGGTTCTCGACACCGTAAAAGTTTATGAAGTCAAAGTTCAAACCTGCATGTCGCAGAGCCAACCATTAAAAGCGATTAATACGGCACTGCAAATTTTGCAGCAACTGGGGGTTAACTTTCCTGAAAAGCCAAGTCAGTTAGATATTCGCCTTGAACTAGACATAATCACATCCCGCTTCCATGAGAGACCGATTAAAGACTTGATTCATCTACCAGAAATGACTGAGCCAGAAAAGTTGGCGGTGATGCAAATTTTATCAAGTATAACGGTTGCTGCCCATATTGCGGCTCCTAATCTAATGCCTCTGCTTGCGTTTAAACAGATCAACTTGTTAATCCATTATGGTAATACGTTTGTATCACATTTTGCGTATGCTACCTTTGGGGTAATTCTTTGTGGAATAGGTAGAAACATAGAGGCTGGCTACCAGTTTGGACAGCTTGCTTTAAGGCAGTTGTCACAGCCTCATACTCATTCCCTCAGAGCCAGAACACTGCTGTTCGTAAATGTATACATCATCCATTGGAAAGAACACATCAGAAAAGCGCTGGAGCCATTACTAGAAGGCTATCAAAGTGGTCTAGAAACTGGGGCTTTGGAGTTTGCTGCCTATTGCGCTCATGGTTACTGTTTTTACTCCTTTATCGTCGGAAAGGAACTCATGAAACTTGAAGACGAGATGACGATATACAGTGAAGCAATCCGTCAAATTAAACAGGAAGCAGCATTAACCTGGAATCAATTATTTCATCAGTCTGTATTAAATTTGATGGGATGCTCAGCTAATCCAACCCGTCTCGTTGGCAAATCTTACAATGAGGAGAACAGACCGCCGCACCATGAAATCAATGACTTAATGTTTAAGATGTATTCTCAGAAAACTTTTCTATGCTATCTGTTTTCTGAGTACTCTCAGGCAGTTGAAAACTCAACCCTAGCAGAAAGTTATTTGATCCAACCAATCGAGTCTCCCGCTGAGCATTTTTACCACCTCTATAGCTCTCTAGCAAGACTCGCAACATACTCTGGAAGTAGCGCTCAAGTGCAGGAGGAAATCCTCAAAAAAATTACTGCTAGTCAGGAGAAACTTAAACGAGCGGCACATTACGCGCCCATGAATTATTTGCACAAATATCATCTAGTGCAAGCAGAGACGGCACGAGTTCTGGGTCAGTGGTTTGAGGCAGAAGAGTTCTATGAACAAGCGATTCAAGGAGCCAAGGAGAACGAGTATATTCAGGAAGAGGCATTAGCCTATGAATTAGCTGCAAAATTTTACCTATCTCGTGGCAGGGAAAAGTTTGCCCACACCTACATGAAAGAAGCCCGCTACTGCTATGAGCGCTGGGGAGCGATTGCAAAGGTAAAAGATTTAGAAACTCGCTACCCACAGTTCTTTCCTCAATCTTCGGATGCAGCTTCGCCAACCCATAAAACTTCTGGAACCACCTCTAATCGCTCAGACCTTGCTTTAGATTTAGCAGCGGTACTGAAAGCTTCTCAGGCGATATCTAGTGAAATTGAATTGGAACAATTGCTCCGCTCTTTGATGCAGCTCTTAATTGAGACGGCTGGGGCACAAACTGGATGCCTGATTTTGGAAAACGCGGGAGAATGGGCGATCGCAGCAGCTTGTGAACTCAGCGAAGGAGAGCAGGTCTGTACTACACGGGTGTTGGAATCGCTGCCCACTGCAAATCGTTTGCCAGAATCAATCACTCAGTACGTGATTCGGAGTCACGAATCTGTGATCTTGAATAATGCCACTCGTGAAGGCAATTTCATTCATGATCCCTATATTCAGCACCATCAAATTCAATCACTTCTCTGTCTGCCACTCCTGAATCAAAGTAAGCTTGTCGGTGTGTTGTATCTAGAAAATCAACTAGTAACTGGAGCTTTCCCACCAGAGCGATCGCAAGTGTTGAACCTGTTATCATCCCAGGCAGCGATCGCCATTGAAAATGCCAAGCTCTACTCCAAGTTACGTGCTAGCGAAAGTAGAATGAAACAATTTCTCGAAGCGGTTCCAGTCGGCATTGGAGTTTTGGATGCAACGGGTCGCGCTTACTACGTCAATCAACGGGGCATGCAGCTAATGGGCAAAGGCGTTGACCCCACAGCGACACCAGATCTAATCCCAGAGGTTTATCAATTTTATCTAGCAGGAACCGATCAAAACTATCCTACTGAGAAGCTACCTATCGTCCGGGCATTGAGCGGCGATCGCACGACGATAGACGATCTAGAGATTCACCAAAACGACAAAATCATTCCAGTTGAGGTGTGGGGAACACCAGTCTTTGATGAACAGGGCAATGTTGATTATGCGATCGCTGTCTTTCAAGACATCACTGAGCGTAAGCAAGCAGAACACTTCTTAGCCAATTACAACCGCACTTTAGAGCAACAGGTAACAGAACGAACTACAGCCTTACAGCAAAGCGAAGCCGAACTGCGCCACCGAGAACAGGAGTTAAGGTTGATCACCGACGCTCTCCCCGCTCTGGTCAGCTATGTAGATGCCAATTGCCGCTATCAATTTATTAACCGCACCTATGAGATCTGGTTTGACCTGAGCCGAGATGAAATTCTGGGCAAATATGTCTATGAATTGCTGGATAAAACAGTTTATCAGAGAGTTGAACCGTTTATTAATCAAGTGTTTGCAGGGCAAACTGTAAATCTGGAGGCGGAAATTCCCTTTCCAGTAGGTAAAAAGTCGATCAGTGGTACCCTGATCCCCGATTTCGATGCCAATACTCAAGTGAGAGGATTCTACAGCCTGATCACAGATATTAGCGATCAAAAACGTGCTGAAGAAGCCTCAATTTTAGAGGAACGCAACCGCATGGCACGAGAAATTCACGATGCACTAGCGCAAGCGTTTACAGGTATTTTGCTGCATATTGGAGCGGCGACAGAGCTCATCACCAAAAAACCAGCCATGGCACAAGCACACCTAGAAACAGCCGATGAGTTGGCGCGTACTGGACTTGCTGAAGCTCGGCGCTCAGTGACTGCCCTCCGACCAAAACTATTAGAAAAGGGAGACCTGTACCAAGCACTGAACCATCTCACTGCTCAAATGAAATCTTCTACAGATACTCATATCACCTGTGAAATGATGGGTATTGTCTATGCTTTATTACCCAATGTGGAAAATAACCTATTACGCATTGGGCAGGAAGCATTAACTAACGCAATTAAATATGCTAACGCTACTGAAATTCGCGTTGAATTAGCATACGAGGAGATCCAGTGCCTGTTACGAGTGAAAGATAATGGGCAAGGGTTTGAAGTGAAGCAAGGATATCCAACCAAGGGATTCGGTTTACTGGGGATGAGCGAACGGGTTGAGCAGATGGGCGGTGAATTAATCATCCACAGCCAGCCTAATCAAGGTACAGAAATCATTGTCGTTGTGAATCGGGAGTAAGCATCTCATGAGTCAATCAGCAGCTATTCGGGTTTTGCTTGTAGATGATCATGCGATTGTTCAGCAAGGACTAGCGGCCATCATCAATGAAGAGTCGGATATGACTGTGATTGGTCAGGCTAAAGACGGAGGTGAGGCGATCGCATTATTCCGTCAAGCACAACCAGACGTGACTCTAATGGATTTACGGATGCCCCAGATGGGAGGCGTTGAAGCAATTACGACAATTTGTACTGAATTCAACACGGCTCGGATCATTGTGTTAACAACATACGATGGGGATGAGGACATATATCGGGGATTGCGGGCAGGATCAAAGGGCTATTTGCTCAAAGACTGTAAACCCAATGAACTAAGAACTGCGATTCGTACGGTTCACGAGGGGCTGCAATATATTCCCCCTCACGTTGGTGCTAAGTTAGCACAACGAATGACCAATCCAGAGTTGACCGATCGCGAATTACAGGTGCTTCAGTTGGTCGCTCAGGGGATGAGCAATCTGGAGATCGGTGCTGCTTTGAATATTACTGAAAGCACGGTCAAATCCAACATCAACCGCATTCTCAGCAAGTTAGGTGCTAAAGACCGCACTCAGGCCACCATCATTGCCTTAAAGCGAGGGATTGCTAGTTTGTGAGGGGGTGATATGAACTTAAGTTTGATCTAATCCCCATACCTCAGACTGCCTCAGGATTGATCGTTTTGTGGCTTTAAACATGGACTTAGAACGGACGACAGACTAGAGCTAGCCCCTTACATTAAGGATGTACAAACAGGTGTAGTTCGAAACCCAAGCCCTTAAGGCATAAGTCACTTTTATGTTATCCAAAGTATTCCTGTTAACAGTCTTGATGTCAGGGCTGAGCGGAGTGGCGCTGATTAGTCCAACGGTGGCGAAGGACTGCTGCGATCGCGAAACCTTTCTCTCATCTCTCTCAGGAGAAGCACAGTTCATAAACACAGTTCCACAGCCAGGATATCCGGTTTTGCTTGCCACAGCTTATACCGATTTATCCCTACCCACTCTACGTCGTGGAGATCGAGGTAGAAGCGTTCAACAGTTGCAAAAAATTCTCTCGGACAATGGTTTTCTCGGTGCCGCAGGAGTCCGATTAGGCAACCCGCAGGGTGCAGTTGTAGACGGAGTATTTGGCCCCATCACAGAATCAGCAGTGAGAGATTTGCAACAACGGTACAAAGTTCCTGTGACAGGGCAAGCAAATCCTCGTACCTGGGAAGTGTTGGATATGTATGAAAATCCTTATCGATCGCCCCTTCCTTGGAAATTGTAATTCTCTGTAAATGTGGGACTTCCTCGCCCCCCTCGCCCCCCAAATCTGGGGGGAACAAGACTCAACAAACCCTCCCGGAATAAAGTTTTGGCGGAAATCCCACAAAGGGGAAGATTAAAGAATTTATAACTGTGATGCATTCATTTGAGAACGGCTGTAGGTTGGTCGGTTAAGGCACAAAACCCAACTAAAAGAGGAGAGCAGTAGCAATGACGATTCATCAAGATGGACTTCTTGTGCAATCCAATCAAGGTCGTTCTTACTACTTTGGTCAAGATCTCTATACCTTCAAAGCAATTGGTGAAGAGACAGGAGAAGCTTATGCGCTTTGTGAGGTCATCGTTGCCCCTCAAGGCGGTACGCCTCCCCATCGGCACAGCCGGGAAAATGAATCGTTTTATGTGCAAGATGGAGAGATTGAATTCCAGCTTGACGATCGCACTCTCGTTACCACCTCTGGAACTTTCTTGCACTCACCAAAGGGTCAGATGCACCGATTTACCAATACGACTGCTACATCTGCCAAAATGCTAGTTTGGGTAACTCCTGCTGGCTTTGAGAAATTTATTGCCGAAGTTGGCAAGGCAGTCAATGGTCCGATTACTCCTGTCGCATCGTTGAGTGCTGAAGACCTGAACAAGATTCTTACCACTGCCCCCAAATACGGTATCGAGATCATTCCTCCCCCCTCGCAGTAGTATTTTAGTTTCATTTTTTGTCCAAGTTCTCATAAAACCGCACATTTGCAAGAGGTCTAATGTTTATCGATTACATTACACTCATGCTGATTAACTTGGCAGCGGGGCTTACTCTGTTAGCTGCTTATGTCTATTTTGGTCTGGGTGAGTCAAACCAGAAACGTTGGATTCCAGGCTTTGGCGTCGTTGGGGCGATCGCGTTAGTCACTGGCTTACACATGACGCTTACCTGGCCCGTGATTGGTAGTTTCAATATTGCCTTTGGTGAAACAACAGTTCTGCTTGGTGTTTTATTTGTTGAAACTTCACTTGCTCTGGCAATGGGTTGGGAGCTACTAACCCTGAGTATTTATGGGTTCTTTGCAGGTCTTGCAGCCATTGTCATTGGCTCTCGCATCATCAACCTAGGAGCAATTCCGCTTTCTCTGCTAGTAGGAATTGGGTTTATTCTAGTGGGTTTAGGAGGAGTTCTCTCTGCACCAACCCTCTATTTCAAAAAAAATCGGTTTCTGCGAAGTATTGGGGCCATCGTGTTAATTGCAGCAGCTCTTTTCTTTGCATTTATTGGATTAAGTTCTTACTGGGCGCATCTTGCTAACTTCTCGACGTGGCAACCGATGCCAAAGTAGCTGCCGTAAAGCAACCAAGGCATTAATCACACCACTAAAAAGGATTTTAATGATGCAGAACATCACGCTGGACACGATCACTCAAGCTGTGGTTGATCATGGCGATCGCGGTAAATCTCACCCACGACTATATGAAATTTACACAAGTTTGATTCAACATTTGCATAACTTTGTGCGTGAGGTAAAACTGACTGAATCAGAATTGCAGCAGGGACGGGATTTTCTCAACCAGGTCACTCATCATACTCAGGAGATTCCCAGCGGAGAACTCCATCTGTTGACGGATCTATTCGGAATCTCAGAATTAGTAGAACTGTTGCATGATGCTCATCGCGGTACAGAAAGCAATTTAGCAGGGCCAATGTATGTGCCGAATGCCCCAGAGCGACAGATGGGCGATCGCTTGGGTATTGATGCAGAAGGAGACTCACTTTTCCTGTCAGGTAGGGTTTTAGATTTACATAGTCAACCGATCGCCAAGGCTCTGATTGATGTGTGGCAACCCAATTCTAAAGGACTCTATGATATCCAAAATCCATCTCAGCCGCAGGGGAATTTACGGGGACGTTTCACGACAGATGCCAGTGGCGAGTATAGGTTTGAAACTGTCGTGCCACTAGGTTACAAGGTGCCAACCAGTGGGCCATCTGGCGAGTTGCTGCGATTGCTAGGACGGCATGCTTGGCGAACGGCTCACATCCACTTTAAAGTTAGCGCCCCGGAGTACACTCCGCTAACCACCCAAATCTTTATTGCTGGCGATCCTCATCTAGATTCAGATACAACTTTTGCAGTTCGATCGGCGATCGTTCAATTGCAGAAGCACGAATCACCAGAGGAACTTAAGGCGCAAAATCAAAGTAAACCGTTTTACTCGACTGAGTTTGATTTTGTATTGAAACCCGTTACTTTAGCAGAGAACGATGAAGCAACGGCTGAACATGATGTCTACACCCTCTCAGAATAATCCGCTGATTGGCATTTGGAAGTTAATCTCTGCAACTGCTATTCACACTGACGGAACGGTGACTCCAGAGGTGTATGGAGCAAATCCAATTGGCTACATCACTTATACAGGGGATGGTCACATGATGGTGATGTTTTCCAGAAGCGATCGCCCACCGTTGAGCCAAGACATTCAATCACCGTTGAGTCCAGAGATGCAATCTCTACCCGTTGAGGATCTGGCTCAAGCCTTTACAACATTCAATGCTTACGCTGGAACTTATGTATTGAGTGGCAATACCGTAACTCATCAGATCGAAATTGCATCAATTCCAAATCGGGTCGGTACAACGTTAGTTCGTACCTTGACGCTGAGTGAGAACCAAGTGACGCTGAGAACGCCGCCAGTTTTGAGTCATGGGGTTGAGACGGTTTTTGAGTTGGTGTGGGAGCGCCCTTAAATACCATAACTTCACCTTGATAAACAGTATAAAAATATATCAGGAGTTATTTCATGACCACATATCGCACGATCGCGATCGACGGTTTAGATATCTTTTGTCGAGAAGCTGGCTCCCGCGATCATCCCACGATTCTGCTGCTGCACGGCTTCCCAACCTCCTCTCACATGTTCCGCAATCTGATGCCTGCGCTGGCTGATCAATTCCATCTGGTTGCACCGGATTATCCAGGGTTTGGTAACAGTTCGATGCCGACGGTGGATGAGTTTGACTACACCTTTGATCACCTAGCTGAGATTGTAGAGAAATTTATTACCGCGATCGATCTCAAGAAATACAGCCTTTATGTGATGGATTATGGTGCTCCAATCGGATATCGCATTGCAACTAAATACCCAGAGCGGGTGCAAGCGTTGATTGTGCAGAACGGCAATGCTTATGAGGAGGGACTGCGGGAGTTTACGGAACCGATGAAAGTATATTGGCAAGATCCTTCTCCTGAGAATGCTAAACCACTGGAAGACTTTCTCAGCCTGGAAGGAACGAAATGGCAATATACCAACGGCGCTCGGAATCTGGAAGCGATCAGCCCTGACACCTGGAACATGGATCAACATTTCCTCGATCGCCCTGGAAATGCTGAGATTCAAATGGCACTGTTTTATGACTATAGAACTAATCCACAGCTCTATCCCCAATGGCAGGAGTATTTCCGCAAACATCAACCCTCTACGCTAGTTGTTTGGGGTAAGAACGATGACATCTTTCCTGCTGAAGGTGCTTATCCCTACCAGCGCGACCTAAAAGACATTGAGTTTCATCTCCTCGATACCGGGCACTTTGCCCTAGAAGAAGATGGAGAGGCGATCGCAAACTATATGCGTCAATTTCTCACATCACGGCTGCAACCCATCCCTGCCTAATCCAATTTGCATAAACAGCTATCAACTTCAACTATTTCAATAAATGTGAGGTAAAAGGTGACGAAAGTTCTAATTGTTTACGCCACAGATTACGGCAACACCGAGAAGATGGCACAAGTGGTAGCTTCTGGTGTGAGTTCAGTGTCAGGAACTGAAGTGGCGGTCAAGTTTGCTGAGGATGTGACTGGAGATGATGTCATCGCTAGTGATGCTGTCATTGTGGGTTCTCCCGTCCACATGGGTAGTCCAGATTGGCGCGTGAAGAAGTTTATCGATCAAGTTTGTGGTCCTCTGTGGGTTAAAGATAGCCTGATTGGAAAGGTGGGCGCTGTCTTTGCAACGGGTGGCGGTTTCGGCAATGCAGGAGGTGGCGCTGAGCTAACCATGCTGGCGCTGTTAAATAACTTTGCTGAACTGGGAATGGTGATGGTGCCTTTACCCAAAATCACACCCGGATATCCGCTGGGTGGTCTGCAATGGGGTCCCTACGGACGCTCTGCGGGAGAACACATGGAGCAAACAGGCGTAACTGAAGAACGGCTAGAAGCTGCTAAGCATCACGGCGCGAATGTAGCACGAGTGGCGGCTGCTTTAGCGGGCAAAGAATTGTTTGCCAAGTAAAAACTTAAGACTTACGCCACGGGCAACTCTTTCAAACTGAACAACTTTAGGATTCATCATGCAAAAATTAGATGGAAAAGTCGCGCTTGTCACGGGTGGTACGAGTGGTATTGGTCTTGCCACTGCCAAGCGCTTCGTCGCTGAAGGTGCCTATGTCTTTATCACGGGTCGTCGTCAGGCTGAATTGGATGCTGCTGTGGAAGCGATCGGTAAAAATGTCACGGGTGTTCAGAGTGATGCTTCCAACATGGAAGACCTCGATCGCCTGTTTGCCACAATTCAGCAAGAGCAAGGACATCTTGATGTACTCTTCGCCAATGCTGGCGGAGGAGGCATCGCCCCCCTCGGAGCCATCACGGAAGAACACTTTGACAAAACATTCAACACGAATGTCAAAGGTCTACTGTTCACTGTGCAGAAGGCATTGCCTCTGTTGCCAGAGGGCGCTTCTATCATTTTAGCTGCCTCAACTGCTTCTACCGTAGGCACTCCAGCCTTTAGCGTTTATAGCGCAACCAAAGCTGCTGTGCGATCGTTTGCTCGCAATTGGACCCTTGACCTCAAAGAGCGCAAAATTCGGGTGAACGCTATTAGTCCTGGCGTGGTTCCGACTCCTGGTTACAATCTCATGGGATTGAGTGATGCACAAGTGCAGGGATTCATAGATAGCCAAGTTGTCACTATCCCACTGGGACGAGTTGGCACCCCCGATGAGATCGCTAAAGCCGTTGTCTTTCTCGCGTCAGACGACAGCAGCTTTATCAACGGCATCGAGTTGTTTATTGATGGTGGTATGGCACAGATTTGAAGCGCCAATCACTGCATCCGGACACACTTGGCTAGCTAAAGTTGGTCGCTGCTGCATTCATGGATTTGTTTCTCCCACTTGGAACGACATGCTCAGTAGCAGTCCGTTTGCTGAGTAAGTGTAAATCACTTACTTCAACTGCCCTGCTGGTGTAGATACCAAAGCGCGGAGCCAATATTTCTAACAAACCGCGCTTATTGGGTGAACCAGCAGGGCAGGCGAGTCTTCATCCGTTGTAGATGAATCTTTCACTCCTCACCAACAGGACTCATCATGAAAAAACTAGACGGAAAGATTGCTGTCGTGACGGGGGCATCTAAAGGAATTGGTGCCTCGATCGCCAAACACCTGGCAGCTGAGGGAGCAGCCGTGGTCGTCAACTATGCATCAAGCAAAGAAGCAGCCGATCGCGTGGTGGATGACGTTACCAGCCTAGGGGGAAAGGCGATCGCGGTACAGGCAGATGTTTCCAAAAAAGCAGAGGTCGAACAGCTTTTTGCTAAGACGCAACAAATATTTGGCAAGCTCGATATCCTGGTTAACAATGCCGGAATTTATGAGTATGTGCCGCTTGAAGACATCACTGAAGAGCACTTCCACAAGCACTTCGATCTCAATGTGCTGGGCTTAATCCTCACCTCACAAGCAGGAGTAAAGCACTTCGGTTCAGAAGGCGGCAGCATTATCAACATTAGTTCGATCGTCAGTACCGCTACGCCTGCGACCGGCTCGGTCTATAGCGCCACCAAAGCAGCGGTCGATGCCGTAACCAAGTCGCTAGCTAAAGAGTTGGGTCCACGCAAGATTCGTGTCAACTCCATCAATCCTGGGATGGTGGAAACAGAAGGCGTACAAGCAACGGGAGTAATCGGGAGCGATTACCAAAAACAGATTGAAGCGCGAACCCCTCTGGGTCGCATCGGACAACCGCAGGACATCGCACCTGCCGCTGTCTTCTTCGCGTCCTCCGATTCAGCCTGGATCACTGGGGAAACGCTACACATCGCGGGTGGTATTTAACGAGCAGAACCATGAACATTAACAAGCGCGATCGGCCTCGATGCGATCGCCTTGATGGAGACGACTTCTCCGGAGCAATGACCCTACGCCTCTTCTCCTTTTTAAGGCCTCAACGTATTGTTAAATCGCTCGATATAGCTGGTTTTACCTGTTTCTTTTCCTACGGCTCAATGTCCTTTGCTCGGTAGAACTGCCCCATAGTGTGAAAGATCGTCAGTGGGGAAATTCAAAAGGACATGCACCCGTCGAGTCGTCAATCGAGCCGCTCATGCCTTCCGTCTTGCTGCTCAGGCAGGCGATCGCTCTCAAGCTACTTTGGGAGCGTTTTATCGTCGGATGAAAGCTCGCAGCAGAGCACCCAAAGCCATTGCACAAAGCCATCACAGCCACGGCTCATAAACTAGCTCGGTTCTATATACCTTCGACTTCAGGTGAGCCGTATCGTGGCCCTGGAGCAGATTATTATGAACAACGCTATCAGTAACGAGTTCTGGACAATCTGAAGAAGGCTTCTGCTCTCGGTTTTGGCCTTGCTGCTCAGCTTGCTGCTCAGTCCCCGACATAAAAGTTTAGGTAGCAGGCAACTTGAAATTTTTTAGTAAAATTACACGCTTTTTAATCGAGGGATATTCATTCCTTAAGGTCGCTATGACATTTATAGAAGGTTGGAACTATTAGACAAACCCATTAGAACCACGGCCTCTGATCGGTCTTAGCGATCGCCCTATTTTACCGGGTAGTTTTTGCTCCTGCTCCGTTGATCAGAAATTTGCAGCTTTTAAGGAGATTTCGATGGCATTATTTTTCTCGGAATACATTGAGGGCAGCAGCAACAATAAAGCTTTAGAGATTTTCAACAGCACAGGTGCAGCCATCGATCTAAGCGCTGGCAACTACGTGGTGCAGTTTTACTTCAATGGCAGCACTAGCCCCACCACGTTTAACCTAACAGGTACAGTCAACGCTGGTGATGTGTTTGTTTTTGCTCAAAGTAACGCCAATTCAACGATCCTGGCCCAGGCTGATCAAACCAGTGGGGCTGGCTTCTTTAATGGCGATGACGCGATCGTACTACGCCAAGGCGGTAGCAATGGAACCATCCTAGACGTGATTGGACAAATTGGGTTTGACCCCGGTACGGAGTGGGGAATGGGGCTAACTAGCACAGCGGATAATACCTTGCGCCGCAAAAGCAATGTCGTTACTGGCGACACCAACCCTAATGATGTCTTTGATCCGAGTGTGCAGTGGGATGGCTTGGCGACGGACAGCTTTGATGACTTGGGCCGCTATACTTCTAATCCAGTCACTGGAGCAGGTGTGACGATCGCTCAATCGAACAACAGCACTGAGGTCAATGAACAGGGCGAAACCACCGATACCTACACGATTGCCCTCAACACCACTCCGACAGGTGCCGTAGAGGTAGCGATCGCCGCTGATGCAGAAACACAAATCAGCGCTGATGGCGTTAACTTCTTCAGCTCTCTGACGCTGACCTTAGCGAACACAACTGCCAAAACTATTACGGTGCGAGCCATCAACGACACAGAGGCAGAAGGCTCTCCTCATATCGGAGTGATCACCCATGCGATCGCGGATAGTGCTGATCCAGCCTATTCCAACAACCTCACACCCATTCCCAATCTCAACGTCAATGTGATTGACAACGAGGTGGTTCTGACTCAGGTTTATGAAATTCAGGGTAGTGGTGTAGCTAGTTCTAAGGTGGGGCAGACAGTCACGATCGAAGCGGTGGTCACAGGCGATTTTCAGGGCAGCAGTGGGCTGAATGGCTTTTATGTGCAAGAGGCCCTAGGCGACGGAGATGAGGCGACCTCAGACGGTATTTTTGTCTTTGCACCTAACAGCCTGGATGTGAGTGTGGGTCAGACTGTGCGGCTCACAGGACGGGTCTCGGAGTTCTCTACCCAAACTCAACTGGATAACATTAGTGGCTTAAGCATTGTCGGATCGGGGGCAGTCACTCCGATCGCGGTTAATTTATATGTCATCACAGCCACCGACCTAGAGCGCTATGAGGGCATGCTGGTCACATTTCCCGAAACCCTAACAGTGACTGAAAACTTTAATTTGGGGCGATTTGGGGAAGTGTTGCTGTCGTCAGAGGGGCGATTGTTCAATCCCACTGAGTTGATTGACCCAACTGATATCCCAACGACTGAAACTGAGAACGACGAGAACAACCTTGCCGCCGTTACAGAACAGCAAAATGCCAATAACCTACGTGACATTCTGCTCGATGATGGCAGCAACACGCAAAACCCCAACACTGTTCCCTTTTTGAATCAGGATGGCACGCTACGAGTAGGCAGCACAGTGGCAGGACTGACCGGGGTGCTGGGCTTTGGCTTTGGCAACTATCGCCTGCAACCCACGGAAGATCCAAATTTCATGGATACCAATCCTCGCACAGCGGCACCCGAAGGGGTAGGGGGCAACGTTAAAGTAGCCAGCTTTAATGTGCTGAACTACTTCAACGGGGATGGGATGGGAGGCGGCTTTCCAACCGCTCGCGGAGCAGACAATGTAGCAGAGTTTGAGCGGCAGAGTGCCAAGATTGTCAGCGCGATCGCCGCTCTTGATGCCGATGTGGTAGGTCTAATTGAAATCGAAAATGATGGAGATGGTTCAGAATCAGCGATCGCAGAACTGGTCGATCGGCTCAATGCCTCCCTAGGGGCAAAAATCTACGACTACATTCGTGACCCTGCCACTGGAGTAGGCACTGATGCCATTAAAGTTGCCTTCATCTACAAACCCGAAACCGTCACCCCTGTAGGTGCTGCTCTGAGCGACCCGGACGCAATTTACAATCGTCTACCTGTAGCTCAAACCTTTGTGTTGAACTCCAACGGCGAAACTTTCACGCCTGTGATCAATCATTTCAAGTCCAAGGGTGGTACAGGAACAGGCGCAGATGCTGATCAAGGCGATGGCCAGGGAGCTTTCAACTTCACACGAGTGCAGCAGGCAGAAGCCCTACTCAGCTTTGTGAATGAACTGAAGACTACTACAGGCGATCGCGATGTTTTAGTTTTGGGAGATCTCAACGCCTATGGTGAAGAAGACCCGATCGACGTGTTGCGCAACGGTGGATTGGTAGACGAACTGGACAGGTTTGTGGAGAATCCCTACTCCTATGTTTTCGCAGGACAGTCTGGAAGATTGGATCATGCGCTGAGTACTGCCAGCCTCAGCGAGCAGGTGACGGGAGCCACGGAATGGCATATCAATGCCGATGAACCTAGAATCTTGGATTACAACCAGGAATTCAACCCCGCTGGACTCTATGAGCCAACGCCCTATCGCTCCTCTGATCATGACCCTGTTCTCATTGGTGCAGAGTTGGCAAGTACACTCAGCGTTCTAAATGGTGGCAACGGAGAGGATACCCTCAGCGGCACCTCTGGCAGAGACGAACTCAACGGCGGCAACGGTAGAGATACGCTCAACGGCAGCAATGGCAACGACATTCTCAACGGTGGCAATGGCGATGATATCCTGCTAGGCCAGATCAGCAATGACATCCTGATGGGTGGCAATGGTGATGACTGGTTAGAGGGTGGTCAGGGTCAAGATGTACTCACGGGCGATCATGGCAGCGATCGCTTTGTTCTCGCTTTTGGTGCAGGCACAGACATAATTCAAGATTTCCAAGACGGCAAAGATTTGCTAGCTCTGGCGGGTGGTCTCACATTCGGTCAATTGACGATCGCGAACAATGCCAATGACACGCTGATCCGCGTAACGGCAACCAATGGGCTACTGGCAACGCTAAACGGTTTACCTATCAACAGCATTACAGCGATTGATTTTGTCGCTGCTTAAGTTAAAGCGCATCGGGGTGGATACCTATCCACCTTTCTTTTTGGGCCACCTTTCTTTTTTGGGCCACCTTTTTTTTGACAAAACTCCTACAACAGGCTTCCTGCACGAATCAAAATTGGCCCCCCTAACCCCCCAATGCTGGGGGGAACTTTAACGGAGCTTCTCATAGCCCCAACTGATTACCCCTATCAGGAATTTCCTATGACATCATCAACTGACGCGATTCGTTTTGCTACGTTCAATGCCTCCTTGAACCGCAACAGTACAGGACAACTGATCACCGATCTGTCTACGCCGAACAACACTCAGGCAAAAGCGATCGCCGAAATCATTCAACGGACGAATCCAGATGTAGTGCTGGTAAATGAGTTTGACTATGACGCTGGCAACCAATCCGCAGAACTGTTTCGGCAAAACTATCTGGCGGTTAGCCAAAATGGAGTTGATCTTGTTAATTATCCCTACTACTATGTTGCGCCTTCTAACACCGGGATTCCGTCTGAGTTTGACCTGAATAACAACGGTGCGATCGCGGGTGGAGATGACGCGCTAGGATTTGGCTTGTTTCCGGGCCAGTATGGCATGGTGGTCTATTCCAAATATCCGATCGCTACAGATCAAGTTCGCACCTTCCAGAATTTTCTGTGGAAGGATATGCCGGGAGCGTTGTTGGCTGACGATCCAACCACACCCCAACCCAATGATTGGTATTCTCCTGAAGAGTTGGAGATCTTTCGTCTCTCATCCAAGAGCCATTGGGATTTACCCATTGAGGTCAATGGCGAGACGATCCATGTCCTGGCTAGCTACCCAACCCCACCTGTTTTTGATGGGCCAGAAGACCGCAACGGCAGACGCAACCATGATGAGATCCGTTTCTGGGCAGATTACATCACTCCCGGCAAAAGAGAGTACAATTGCTTCGGGGTCGCGCTTTGTGATCATGGGCGATCAGAACGCCGATCCGTTTGATGGGGATAGCGTCAATTTTGCCATTCAGCAGTTGTTAAAAAATCCCCTGATTAATACATCTGTGACGCCTAGTAGTGAGGGAGGCTCTGACGCAGCAGCACGCCAGGGTGGGGCTAATGCTACTCAGCAAGGCAACCCCGCCTTTGACACCGCAGACTTTGCCGATACCACTCCTGGCAATCTCCGAGCCGATTATGTGCTGCCATCCAGCAACTTAGAAATTAAGGATGCCGCTGTTTTTTGGCCTTCTAATGAAGATCCACAGTTTTCGCTGGTTGGTGACTTCAGCCCTAGTATTCCCGGTGGGTTCCCAAGTTCCGATCACCGCTTGGTTTGGGCAGATCTGGCGATCGCCCCTGACATTAACCGCAAAAGCGTGACTGATCTAGATTTCCTAGGTGAGATAACATTCCCAACTGGATTTACTTTTGAGGGAACTCAGGTAGGTGGACTATCAGGCATCACCTACGATGCAGCAAATCAAGTTTACTACACCATTTCAGACGATCGCAGCCAATTTGATCCCGCTCGCTTTTATACTCTTGAGATCGATCTCAGCGACGGTAAATTAAACCCAGGCGATCTCACCTTTCAAGATGTCACAACCCTGTTAGACGACAGTGGCAAGCCTTTTGCAGCACTTAGCATTGACCTTGAAGGCATTGCCCTAACGGACGAAGGAACCGTCTACATCTCCTCAGAAGGAGAAGCAAATTCAGTCGCAGAAAGAGTTGAAGATCCTTTCGTTGGCGAATTTGACTTAACCACTGGAAAACAGCTCAGCACTTTGCCAACTCCTGCCAAGTTCTCACCCACTGCACCTTTCCAAGATCTCAATGGAGATGGGGCGATCACCAATGCGGATCAGCCTTTCACACCTACCAGGGGTATTCGCAACAACCTGGCATTTGAGAGTTTGACCATTACACCCGATCGCCACTTTCTCTACACGGCAACTGAAAATGCCCTAGCGCAGGATGGTGCAGCCGCAGGCTTAGGAGTTGCCAGTCCCTCCCGCATCCTCAAATATGACTTAACGACCGGACAACCTGTAGGTGAGTTCGTCTACATCACCGATCCAGTTGAAGTAGAGAGTGTGCCTGCGGGTCAGTTTAAAACTAATGGTTTAGTTGACTTGCTGGCACTCGATAACACCGGGACGCTGCTGAGTCTGGAGCGATCGTTCTCTACGGGAGTTGGCAACAGCATCAAGCTCTATCAGGTGCAACTTCAGGGAGCAACCGATGTGAGTAGCGTTGATAGTTTAATCGGTTTAGAAGTAAATCCTGTTGGCCAAAAGCAGCTTTTGCTCGACTTTGCTGACCTGGGACTAACCCTCGACAATATCGAAGGCATTACCCTCGGCGGCACATTACCCGATGGACGGCGATCGCTAATTGTAGTCAGCGACAACAACTTCAGCTCCACTCAATTGACGCAAGTTCTCGCTTTTGCGATCGGCACCGAAACAACTCCTGGTGTAGCTCCCACTTTAGAAACGCCACCTGTGATCGATCTGGATGAACCGCCAATAACCAGCAATCAGGAGATGCCGACGATCCAGCCATCTACGTCCACCCCAACGATGTATCTCAGAGTTTGGTGATTGGCACGCTCAAGGATGGCGGTTTATCGGTCTATGACCTGAACGGACAAATTCTGCAAACCATCCTACCAGGTGAGCCAGGGGATGTGCGCTACAACAATGTGGATCTGGTGTATGGCTTCAATGTGGCTGGAGCAAAGCTGGATCTGGCGATCGCGTCTGATCGTGAGAACGACACGCTAGCGATTTACCAGGTTAATCCCACGACTCGCCAACTCACAGATATCACCAGCAGCCAGATTCCTGCTTCGATTTTTGGCATCAATGATGGCGAACAGACAGCCTATGGCTTAGCCACCTATACCAGTCCGTTTACCGGAAAGTCTTATGTCTTTGTCAGCCAACGAGAAAATAACCAAGTGGCTCAGTTGGAATTAGTCGATAATGGGGCAGGTGGTGTGAGCGCCAAAGTGGTGCGAACCCTAACTGTTCCCATCCGCACGGATGGCGAGTTAGAGGATGCCCAAGTTGAGGGCATGGTAGCAGACCGCGAGCTTGGTTTCCTTTACGTTGGACAAGAAAACGGCGGTATTTTCAAGTTCTCGGCAGAGCCGACGGGCAGCACCACCGGAACACTCATCGAAGCAGCCAAGGGGGTTGCAAATAAATAACACCCCTGTCAAGCAGGAAGAATGGTGATATCCCATTTGGGTAAAGTTTCAGACCGTTGCCAGAAGGGGAGATAGGATTCTAATTCCTCAGCCAGCAATTTGA
>JAHHIL010000060.1 GCA_019358975.1 Trichocoleus desertorum ATA4-8-CV12 | reverse complement strand
GTTTCTATCGAGTGCCCCAGACCCGCAGCCTGCGATCGCTTCTCAACGACAACAGGATCAGTGCTTTAATCGTGAATTTATTGTCCTGAAACACTTTCCAGCTTTTTAGTTTTGTCAGTCAAGCAGGAAATCTACGTCTATACTCCTCCAGCTGATGTTGATCTAACAAAGACGCTGTTATCTGTTGGGAGCTCAAGCTATAGGACTGCTCAACTATTTCAACTTTCATGATTGTTTCAACTTTTGCATTGAGTTGCGTTACTGATCTACAACTTCCCGACCTTTAAAGCCTTCAACAATACTGCAAGGCGATCGCGTGGGGATAATGTTAGTCAACTGAAAGCCCGCTTTAGTAAACAGTTCTTGAAACTCACTGGCTATGCGGATGCGGGCACCGGAATGGGTAATCAATAGCTGTAGGTCTAAGAATGTCGCAAAAGATGGTTCTTGGGAAGAAATAATCGGATCGATGACCAGTAGCTTGGCATCCATTGGCATTGCTCGATAGCAACTTTTAAGAATTTGGATGGCGTGTTCATCACCCCAATTGTGAATAATTTGTTTGAGAATATACACGCTTCCATCCTCTGGAACTGATGCAAAAAAATCTCCACCTACCATTTCGTAGCGACCAATTAATTCCGCTGGAAAGTGATTTCCTTCCTTGGCTCGTTCAATCACAGGGGGTAAGTCGAAGAGAACACCTGTGATTGCGGGATTTGCCTTCAGGATATCCAGTAGCAAAGTTCCCGCTCCACCCCCCACATCAACTAGTTTAGACGTGGAAGAAAAGTCATAAATATCTAGGACTGCATCATTGATAATTGTAGAATACGTCTTTAGCGCTGCTTTGAATGTCTGGCTAAATTGAGAATTCTGCTGTAAATACTCAATCACTTGCATTCCAAATTTATGATCAAATCCAGGAGTACCTGTTTTGACCGCATTGAATAGATTTCCCCAAGATTGCCACAGCCATTCCTCACCTTCCAAAATAGCTATATAACGGATCGATCCCGGAAAATCGGATTGCAGATATTTAGCTAATGGTGTGATTTCAAAGCAGTATTTCTCTACTTCAAAAAATATGTCATGACTGGCTAAAGCTCGCAATAATCTATACAAGTATTGAGCATCAACCTCTGTGTGCTTTGCTAGTTCATCAACACTTTTTGCGCCGTCTTTGACCAAATCAGCAATGCCAAGTTTTGCTACCACATGAATAGCTTGGCTAATATACTGCCCGGTGAGCATTTGCATCAGTTTTTCGGGAAAGGAGGCAGCTTTTTGGGGCTCACTGATCTCGACTTGCAACATTGTTATGGCTCCTCAGTTAAACTTTGTCTATTTGTCCATCAAACAATGCAAACCAGAATCTCCACGAGTGTTAACGGAGTAGATGTTGAGGGTTGCTTGCCAGATCTTCAAAGAACCTCTGATAGAACTCGAACATTTCCCAGACAGTGCTCTGAATTGCTTTGCACTCTTTGGCTTGAGCTGCTAAGCGCTCAAATCGACGAGCGATCGTCTGACAAGCGACTTCTGGTGTCGGGATATATAGGGGTGTTGCAATCTCGAAGGATGGCCCCGCTGTCTTGCCGCGCTTTCCAGAAGGCATAGTCATCAGCAGTTCGCCCAGCGGTCGCATCATGCCTGTCATTACGTCAATGGCCGCATTCATCAGCTTCGATCGCCGCAAGCTGCCCGTAGGTACCAAGCCAAAATGCTGCACCATTAACTGCATCATGATGGAGTAGCACTCGTCAAAGATTTGCATCACGGCACGAGTTTCGGGCACCGTCACCACATTTGTGTTGCAATCTCGATAGTGAAGCGTCGGGTTACGTAAGGCGGGATAAGCTGGGTTCCAGGGCACATGGCGACCTGTGGAGGTGTCTGTAACCTGCTGTTGAGCGATCGCCGCTCCCATGCGTTGAAATTGCTGAAAGTGAGATTGTTCAAACTTAGATGACTGCGGATTGCACCCTTCCCCCTGCTCAACAATGAAGTCGATGGCGAAAAGGGCACTTTCAACATCGTCAACTCGCAACTGATAGTCTGGATGAACTTGGTTGAAGTCTTCGCGCAGAAACAAGTGATGTTCACCGCCCACACAACCCTGCTTGACAATGAACAGATCGGGAATGTTCTTGATGGCTTCCCGAATCTGACGATACAGCTCACTCAAGGAGCCATAGCCGTGCAGGCGATCTACGATCGGATCATTTGAGGCCGTATCATTGGTGAGGTCTTCTTCTAAAAAGTCGGGCCATTCAAAGCGGATGAATCGCTGTACGGTTGTGGCGTTCAAAGGTTCCAGGGCGAAGTCTACGTCGATGGGGAAGTGCCGATTCATCTCGCTAAAGTTGGGTACCGCTGGGTAGAACGGTTCGCCGATCGCCATTAGAATGTTGTTGACCATCAGGAAGTGGATCATTTCCTCGTGGGAAACCTCTAGTAAAACTCCCCGCATCCCATAGTCGCGTGCTTCCTTGCCGTCGCCACAGGCTAGGCGTAGTTGCTCTGGTGTCCATAAACCACGCCGCACATATTCCTCACCCGTGGAGTAGTTGGGGATGGAGTAAGCGGCAAAGATGTATTGCAGCATAACTGCCACCTCCAGCTCTGCGGCCTGTTTGAGAGCACTTACTAATTCCTCGCGAGTTAGGAGCGTACGCTGAGTGCGCTTTGGTACTGGTTTCTCATTAGGGACGTAGCCTACTTGTTGCTGGTTACGCAGAAACTGACGCAGCAGCATTGCCTTGGGTTCTGACATATCTCTAGTCGGGGGCATGTAATATGTCTTGTTTTTGTTGCGTGGATCGCACATCTGCCACATCAAGCGGGCATAGGTTTCTACTTTGCAGCGATCGCCTAGACTGAAAACCTCTGCCTTCATGAAGGAAAATGCTTGCTCATAGAAAGCCAGGATATGCTCATAAATGCAGTTGAAATCAACTGCTTCCTCCTCAACTTCCTGCAACAAGTGCCAGTCATCGGTGAGCACCCTGACGGCGAAGGAGCCAGCACCAGACCAGAAGCCAAGCAAATCGTCGTTATCGTAGGCGGTAATGGCCTCGTGGGGATGGTTTGGGTCACAGGGCAGTTCGTCAGGTCGAGGCGATAGCAGCACCCGTGCGGTTCCTGAGCGAACACCACGTAGGGTAAAAAAGCCACATCCTAGCTCGTCAGTTGCTATTTCACAGGTGGGGGCATATTCGCCCACTTCCTCGCGTTTACCTGGTTTGAAATTCACCATGTCCAGTTCAGAACTGCGGGGAAAGTGGAAAGTTTGACCTGTATTGGTTTGGTTGCGCTCAAACTCATAGCATAGTTGCGGCAAGCCTCTAGGATTGTAAAACTGGCGCAGGTAGACAGCATTCACTGGTTGGGGATGCCCTCGGACAAAGGACCGCACCTCTAACTCAACCGCGTAGTCCTCACTGTGATTTTCGTCAGGGAATTCCAAGAACAGGCAAGCATCATCAACTTGCAGATTAATCTCTGCTTCCTGAAGCAGCACTCGCCGTTGTCCGTCAGGTTGTGTCCCTACAAGACACAGACCTTGCTGTTGAATTTCATCACATAAGGCTTCAAAGGCTTCTGCCAAGGGTACGTCTACAATTCCACTGGTGAGTTGATGTGCCTCCCACTGATAAACCTCCCTAGGAATTCGCGCCACCAACCCTTGGCTGTTGACTGTCCGTAATTCCAACTCACCCAGATCAAGTTTGGAGCCAATGGCATGGGTCGGACCTGGCCCTGATTCAATAGCACGCCCTACACACGGTACTGCTGTCACCATGTTCAGGCTGACACCTTGGTGAGTAACCTGAACGGTAAGGTTAGATAGCGCCCTGGGTGCAGTCTCTTCAATGCCCTGTGGGACACGGCGAGGAGAGGAGGGAGAGATATCCCTTCCAGGATGCCGTCTGGAGGTCAGCAAGCGACCGTGGGGATAAGTACGCATCTCGCCTTGACGCCACAATCCAATAGTTCCGTGCAGCTGCCAAAAACTGGGTGAGTCGGGTTGCACTGGAGCTGACATGTTACTCAAACCGAATTGCACAACCAGCCCCAACACATCATCCCGATTCATCGCCTCGCGTAATAAGGATACTGTTGGGGAGAGTGCGGACTCTTCGCCCCACAGCAAATCTTGGGCCGCTTTGGCGACTGTGAATTGATAGACAGCCGCACGTTGAAACTCCCTGTTGAGGCAATGTTCGGGTAATTCATGAATGTGATTAAAGTCTTGCCACCGAGCGGGTTGCATACCCTCAACAGGAGCCGAAAGCATATTTGGTACCTCATGGGAAGCACCGAGTCGGCCAAAAGTGAGTTGCCCTACCATGATTGTGGTTGTCCAGTTGGATGCTGGATCACAGTCAAAGATACGGGCACGATTGAAGGTAGTGCCCAAATATTCGTTGTAGTGCCCCCACATATCCACGCTGCGTCCCACCACTGGGTCGCTTTGGTCTACCTCGAAAGGTTGGCGTTGAGTGCTGACGATTTTGGCCTCGATCGCGAAGTGACCGTTGCCACCAAAATCCCAGCCCATCGCCATACTGAACGGCCCCTGCTCATCCCATTGCCCTTCGGCGTTAAAGCGAGGTCCAGTACGGTAGAGGGATTCGTGATATTCGGATACAGAACAGCGATGGTCCAAGCGAGAGTCCTTTGAACAGGCTACGCGATCGCCATTCAGGTATACAGTGTTAGTGCTCAGATCCACAGCTCCGTTTTTGTGTCCTGTAGGAGCGTGGGTGCGGGCATATCCCTGGAAATGCAGGCGAGGAAAATTCAAGATGCTCATATCTAAAGCCACTTAAATCATTGCTGTGGTTCTGTCGCAAAGATTCTAAAGGGACAAACGAACTGGTCCCGTTCATATTGCTTTAAGCCATCACTCCGAAAAGTTCATTGATGAATCTTACTTGAGATACACTATTCCCTTGATTGATATCTTTCACTTGTCCTTTGCGAAGCATAGCCATTGCCTCTATCCCATGCAACGTTCTTCTTGCTGTGTTAAATGATTGAAATCCCATCGTTGGTTTGACAATTCGTTTGATGTTCGGATGGTCTTGCTCACTCAGGTTGTTCAAGTATTTGCTCTGCCGCAATTCGGTTTCGGCTTTCAATATTTTATCTCGCTTCAACTATGCTGCGGTCAAAGCGAGCCTCATGACAGAGTTTAGCAACGGCCCTGTCTGTCGAAGGCCTGAATAACAAATTGAAGCTGCTGGACAGATGTACAGGGCTAGCTTAGATCTACTCGCTAAGCGCTTTATTATGATTGCATAACGGCAAGCTCAACGTAAGGCAGCAATCATTTTCTCGGCTTCACCAAAAGCTCGGAAGAGCCCCCGATAGTTGTCATTTCTTCCAGCTCGCGATTTACTCTTGTTTTCTCATTTGGTTGGCGGAACTAAGCATTAACCCACACGTCTTGGTGCAGTTTTGGGTGCCACGATAAAAATTGCATTTTTCAGTTAGTTCAAGTAGAACCCTTGAATGGCAAACACTTGGGAGAACGAGTAGCGGGGGGTGAGAGCTCGAGAAATTGGGGTTCATGCACGCAGATGCTCAGATGGCCAGTGGGCAAGGTCCAAACATTTATCAGACCAGTATCAGTTTTGCAATACAAGACCTCAAGCTGGATCTGAAACCTTCACCAATTGCTTACCAACATTCTGACTATTGAAAATGCCTACGAAGGCTTTAGGTGCGCTCTCCAACCCTTGTGCTACTGTCTCCCTTACCTTAATCTTCCCATCCGCTATCCAGTTGCTCAACTCTTTGATAGCTTCAGGATATCGGTCGGCATACTTTGATGTGTTGAAGCCTTGGAGCCGCAGGCTGTGCATGACAATAGGTAGGAGATTACCACGCCAGCCACCGTCACTCTCGTGGTAGGTTGCTACTTGACCGCAAAGCGCAATGCGCCCAAAATCTTTCATGTTATCCATTACTACATCAGTCACCGCTCCGCCTACATTGTCGAAGTAGAGGGCAATGCCATTTGGGCAAGCTTCCGCTAATTCCGCAGCAAAGCGGTCAGACTTGTAGGAGACTGCAGCATCGAAGCCTAGTTCATCGAGGAGGTAGCGTTTCTTTTCTGGTGAGCTAGTGATGCCAACTACATGAGCACCTTTGAGCCTAGCGAGCTGGCCTGCTGTGCTACCCACAGCGCCTGCTGCAGCGGAGACAACGACAGTTTCGCCAGCCTGAGGATACCCTGTCTCCAGCAAACCAAAGTACCCGGTCATGCCTGAAACTCCTAGAATCCCAAGGGCATGGGACACTGGACTCAGTGTTGGATCGATCTTCCGAAAAACATTAAGTGCTGTCACTGATGTAAATTGCTGCCATCCCATCATGCTCTCGACAATATCACCGACCCCATAATCAGGATGTCTTGATGCAATCACCTGACCGAGACCAACCCAGGAGATTAGCTCATTCGGTTGGAATGCACCATAGGATGGGACGCCCTTGAGACGGTTGAGAAGCACTGGATCTATTGATAAGTAGAGGGTACGCAGGAGTAGCTCACCTTCTCTTACTTCAGGAATAGAGCCTTCTGTTACACGAAAACAATTTATATCTGGTAAGCCATTTGGCCGTTGGTTGAATAGTACCGTCAAATTACTATTTGCCACTTGCTAGATCTCCTAGATTGTATTTCAGAAATTTTTTTGTTTGATTAAAGAATTATTCACTGGCAACCAAAACTCTCACTTCCTTTATATTTTCTGATATGACTAAACGCTTCTTCGATGTAGGTATCAGTTGACTTGAGCTTACAATCATCTGGCTTTGAAATATCCTCTCTGTAGCGCCTGTAGAACGTGTAATGATCGGCGATAAATTTAGCTGAAAACGGGCTGAATCTCTCAATCTGAGAGGCAAGTTTTTGCGTCACCATTGGAGAAACCTATCACTCCGTCAGTATCAGACTTTCACAGGCTCCCTCTAAAACCTTATTAGCAGAATTATGCTGTACCTTGAACACGCACCGCGCATAAGAGTGCAATGTTTCGTAGTTGTTTACAGAAGAGCAGAAGGCAACATGACCATCAGGTCTAATTAGCACGAGTGACGGTTTGCTAAGGTCAAATGCCTTATGTGCAAAGCGGTCGAAGTCAAGTAACATTGGGCTGTCTGTTATATCCTTCAGCACATCAGGTGCTGCTATGACCAGCCAAACATGGATTGTCACGAACTCCTTGACAAACGCTGTTGCGATGGTGCGTAGTTGTTCCAGAGTCTTCTTTCCTTCAGCGCCATCGAAGAGTAAAAGTGTCCAGTTGAGGTCGTTGTAAATCAATTTAAACAGTGTGATGGTATGTAGATCTGGTACTACAACCACTCTGGCGTCAGGTGCACGATCGCCTGCACGAACAACCTTGTTACCGAGATTGTCTTTGCTGAGAAGACTATTCGGATAAGCTATATCTAGCTGTGCCAAGCGCCGTCTAATTAAGTACTCGCCTATCCCACAGTTAATCCAGGCCGAGCCTAACTGGCTCACGACATGCTGCTGTATCGTACTCGGCTTGGTGAGCCAACGAAAGCCAGTAACTTGAGTATTATATAGATCTTTCCGTACTCTATGTCGCTCAACAGAATAGCTGTCGAGAACGATTGGATTCACTTGCTCTCGCAATGTTGCTGCTAGCTTCCAACCAAGGTTAAAAGCATCCTGCATACCAGTATTCATCCCTTTGCCACTGATTGGCAAGGGAATATGACCAGCATCACCTGCAAGAAACACCCGATCCTTTTGCAAGGCAGAGCCAATGCCATAATGAAGTCGTCCATGACTTAACCAGATGGGATCGTGTAGTTCAACTTGTGCATCTCCAGTAACTCTTTGGATTGCTGCCTGCATCTCTTCAAGGGTTGGGTGGCGTTCAGGAACACCTTCTTCATCCTCAATGATCCAAAAGCGGTGGTATCCTCCTGGCAGGGGCAAGACACCAAGGTAACCGGTATTGAAAAGGAAAAACCATATCTGATCTGGATATACAGGACGGCTCCAGCGAACCCGTGCATCCATTTGTCTAATAAACCGCTTTTGAATGTGTTCCGGCTGAATGCTCAATCCGATCAGATCCCGAACCTTACTTCTGTTACCATCACAGCCAACGAGAAAACGGCAACGCACTATCTCGCAGGTGCCATCTCTCTCAACTGTTGCTTCAACATAATCTACCTTCTGGTGTAAATTAACGACTTTGACTCCGCGCTCGATTGGTTGCCCGCTTTGCACTAGATAATCTGATAGAATCCGCTCGATCTGGTTCTGACCGATTAGCACGGGTGTGCCGTAAGGACTGGGATGATTGTCGATTGATATAGTACCCATAAGTGTGCCGTAGGCATAGAGTGTAGCCTTTCGGATTGGTAAGCTTTCAGCAAGCAGTCGATCAAGAACACCGATTGCTGCAAAGACCTCCTGCGTGCGCGGCCATAAATTACAAGCTTTTGAAAATTTTTCAGGCTCAGTCTTTGCTTCCAAAATCCGGAATTGTACACCCAGTCGTAGTAAGTCTGCAGCAAGCGTTAAGCCAGTTGGCCCAGCACCTACTATCAGCACATCTGTCATATTATCTTGATTCTTTGTCTGGATCATGACAATTACCTGTCAGCCTTGCTCAGTTAGGATTCCACTTGTTCTATAGCAGTACTAAATACGTAAGAAATTGTAATTCTACAAGCAGTTATTATGCTATTGATAGAGTGGATATACTTCCAATTCCTGTTCGATAAAACCTTATAAATTCAGCAAAGTTTTTATCTTCTTTATGTAGGCAAAAATGAATTTTCTGGCTTTTGCTAGCAGAGCAACATTTTTGAGTTTATTAGTTTGCTTCTTAAAAGCGCACCCTACACCTGTGTTTAGCTGCTCAGATACCTCAGCATTCACCACAGTTCCGTCGCACGAGCATCTATGAACTTAGTTTTCGGATGATGCTGACAATGAGTCAGCGTTGGTTCGTCTTAAACCGAAAAGTATGATGACACAGGCTAAGAGGGTAAACACACTGATCAGCTTGGCAGCTATATCAACGCTTACCTCCATCCAAAAAGGTCCACCAGGAAATCCTTTTGCGGTGATTAAAAAGCTTCTTGTTAGACCAAAGGTTGCTGCCATAAATTGGATAGAAAGACCAATATATGCACTCACAACTAGCAACCATAACGTTACTTTAGCAGACCACCTAGAAAACTGGATGTAAGGAACTGCTACACCCAAACTAATGAAGAAAGTTCCTAACATAAGTCCGAGCGAATGAGCAGAGAGCGCTGCACGCGGGTTGGTATAAATATTGATAGAGCAAGGAATGATACATCCTAGAAAAAAGAGGAAGAAACCATGCCAAAGGTATCGTCGCCTATATTCTTCAATTTGAGTTTTTCCTAAGAAGGTTTGAGATCTGTGCAACCAGCTAAAGCGCTCATTTTTTTCAATCGGCTCAATTTTCATGATTACCTTTACTTAAAGTCTCAAAATTGGTTGAGTTTAATCAAAGTTTTTAAAGCTATAGCAATCCTTTTTGATTCTTGAGCAGGGTACAAAAGTGAAACCCTTGTATAGGGGCAAAAAACCGCACTTCTTCATTAACTATTTGTGATCCCTATAACAACAGAATTTTGGATATATCTCCTAGAAGACTATTAATGCTAGATGTGGTTTACAATGCTGAACAGACCATTCTCGTCCCATTGCCCTTCGGCGTTAAAGCGAGGTCCAGTACGGTAGAGGGATTCGTGATGTTCGGATACAGAACAGCGATGGTCCAAGCGAGAGTCCTTTGAACAGGCTACGCGATCGCCATTCAGGTATACAGTGTTAGTGCTCAGATCCACGACTCCGTTTTTGTGTCCTGTAGGAGCATGGGTGCGGTTATATCCCTGAAAATATATGTAGGGAAAATTCAAGATGCTCATATTAAAACCTCTTCAATAATCGCTTTCGTCTCAACCCGCGTAAGCTCTGTGACTGTTGTGTCTCTGATGAAAGAAGGGGCAGTAGTCTTGGCGATCTCCATAGGTATAACAGGGAGCTTTCTCGCCGACTCTATTTTCGGTTTGTAGGACGCAATATCGTAGACTGCCTCCAGTGCTGACTCAATCGAACCTTGAAGCCAGGCTGGAAATCTAGAGCAATGCTCACCCGCGAAGAAAAGCCTGTCATGGGGTCTGGAAGCTTCTAAATAATTACACCTATTCTCATCCCAATGGATGGTGCATCCGGCAGCACTCCACTTGTAATGCCCCCAAGCGATCGTTGCCATGTCCACAAGCATGCCAGGTGTCTCAATCTCAGGGTGCAGCTTACTCACAGCGTTCTTAACATAGGCGTGACGCTCTGACTCAGACATGATCCCTAGATGTTCTGCATCGTCGCCGATGGTATAGCTAGCTAGCAGGGTACTTCCCTGTGAGGAGTTGCTCTTAACTGACGGGTAGTAGATTTGACGGATACCTTGATCGCTAAAGGAAGCTCCACCACCAATCCCATTCTCCTGCCAAAAAGGCTGGGCGCAGTGAAATAAAACCTTGGTGGCTGGGCAATAGACCGTGTTGTGAATTGCAGCCAGTTTGTTGTCGTCAAAGCCGCTCAACTCGATCTTGCGTAATATCGAGAACGGAATCGTACACAACACATAGTCGCAATCCCGTGTATGCAGTTGCTCTCCCTCCAACCAGGACACTTCAACGTTATCCTCATGGACACGCAGGGCTACTACTTCCTGGTTACAATGGATCGGTCCCTGCACTGCTGCACTCAGGCGATCGCTGAGCTGATCCATCCCGCCTTCAAGCTGTAACAGATCATGGCTCGTTTCGGTCAAAATGTCGTGGAAGAACATGTCGAGCGACTTGCTGCACCGAGCCCGGAAACTTGGGTTTGCCTTAACGAACCCGTGGAGGTCGATGGTTTCGCCATCTTCACTGAAATATGACTCTAAATCCAACCTCTCGAGCTCATCCATTAAGTGTGAGTTGAGGTCATGGTTTAGACTGGCCCGCAGATTGCCAGGAGCGATGGCATCCACAATTGTCTTGATCCATGCAGCAAATAGCCGAGTGTTCTGACTGTAGCGCGTATCCTTAAAAATGCCTTGGTAGCGCTCCTGGAGTATCCAAGGTGCATCTTTCAGACGAAAAACTTTTCCCTGAATATGCATCAGAGCGTTGTTTTCCTCGAATACCGTGACAAACTTGCACAGCTTGTCACGTAGCCCCATTTCATAGATGTAATGCAGGGTATGCTTGTGCTCGCTGGGGATACGCATCGCCCCCAGTTCTCCGTAGGAAGCGCCAGAACCCTGACCAAAGCGATGAGTCCAGACGCGGCCTCCAATGCGCGGGCTGCCCTCCACAATATCCACTTGGTGGCCCAGGCGCTCCAGCTCGTAAGCCGCTACTAATCCTGCAATGCCAGCTCCTAGAATCGTGACGCGCTTGCCTGGTGGCTGATTGGCGAGTTTGCACTTATCCAGCATGATTTTGATATCCATTTTTCGAATACTCCGCAATCTTTGGCAAAGCCGAACTCAAGCAGGGTTCAACAATTGGACGACGGTTTGCACATCCTTATCACCACGGCCTGAACAGTTGATCACGATCCGGGGACTACTCGTGAGCTGTGGACAAAGAATATCGAGATAGGCGATCGCGTGAGCCGTTTCCAGGGCAGGAATAATTCCTTCTAGTTGAGACAGTCGCTGAAATCCTGCTAAAGCCTGCTGGTCCGTCACGCTGTAGTATTCAGCCCGCCCACTTTCTTTGAAATAGCTATGCTCAGGGCCAACGCCGGGATAGTCGAGTCCAGCGCTAATCGAATGGGCTTCCACCACCTGACCATCTTCATTTTGGAGTAAGTAGCTCATGGCACCATGCAAAACTCCGACTCGGCCCCGCATGAGGGTGGCAGCATGCTTTTCGGAGTCAACACCTTCACCTGCTGCTTCAATGCCAATCAGCCGCACGGTTGGTTCCTCCACAAACTCATGGAAAAGTCCGATCGCGTTAGAGCCTCCACCCACACAAGCCAGAAGGATATCTGGTAGCCCACCCCATTTTTTCTGACATTGGGCGCGGGTTTCCTCTCCAATCACCGCCTGGAAGTCGCGCACCATCCTTGGGTAGGGATGCGGTCCCGCGACTGAACCCAGGATATAATGAGTCGTTTCCACGTGAGTCACCCAGTCTCGAATTGCTTCTGAAGTGGCATCCTTCAGGGTTCCTGTGCCTGCTTCTACTGGACGCACGTCCGCTCCCATCAACCTCATCCGAAATACATTGAGCGACTGCCGCTCCATGTCTTGGATACCCATGTAGATAACGCACTGTAAACCAAAACGGGCACATACTGTTGCTGTAGCCACACCATGTTGACCAGCTCCCGTTTCAGCAATAATGCACCGCTTGCCCATGCGTTTGGCTAACAGTACCTGAGCTAGAGCATTGTTAATCTTGTGAGCACCAGTATGATTTAAGTCCTCACGCTTCAGGTAAATTTGGGGGCCAACGCCATCGGGTCTGGCATAGTGAGCCGTTAGACGCTCAGCGAAATATAAAGGACTGGGCCGACCGACATAATCCTGTAGCAAACTTTGCAGTTCCTGTTGGAAGCTCGGCTCAGTGCGGTATTGCTCAAATGCTGTCTCTAGCTCACTGAGAGCAGGCATTAAAGTTTCAGGGACATACTTACCGCCAAACCGTCCAAATCGACCGAGCTTATCAGGTCGCTGGATATCAGATTGAGCAGCAGCGTGAATATCGCTTGTGCTGAACATTGTAGAATATTCCTCATCCTTGTATTGTTGATGCCACAGGTATCAGGTGGCGGCTGCATGAGGTTAGGACGCTGATTCTGCTGACTGAGGGGAGAGAGAATTAGGGCACAATAGATTGACCACGGCCTGTTCTATATCAGTTTGTTGGACTAAAGACTCTCCAATCAGAACTGCATGGGCACCTGCTTTGGTGACAACCGCTAAATCAGCAGAGGTGTGCAGTCCAGACTCACTCACAACTGTTATATCCAAGCTGTGCAACTGTTCCTGCCGCTCTGACATCAGTTGTAGTGTCGCTCCTAGATCGACCGTGAAGTTCTCCAGATTGCGGTTGTTGATTCCCACTAAGCGCAGATTAGAAAGCGCCAGCACTCGGTCAAGCTCTGTCAGGGTATGCACCTCTACTAGTGCATTCATGCCTAAACTATGGGTAATTTGCAGAAACTCTTGCAGCTTCCTGTCAGAGAGAATGGCGGCAATCAGCAGCACAGCATCTGCCCCAACGACTCGCGCTAGATAGATTTGGTAGGAGTCAATAATAAACTCCTTGCACAGTAGCGGCAGGCCTACACTCTGTCTAATTGCACGTAGATTATCAAAACTACCTTGGAAAAACTTCTGATCAGTGAGCACTGAGAGACAGGCTGCACCGCCTCGCTCGTAGGCTTGGGCAATCTGAATCGGGTTGAAGTCAGCACGGATAACTCCTCTACTGGGTGAGGCTTTTTTAACCTCTGCAATCAAGCTGGGTTTGATGGGACTCTGCCGCAAACTGCTCAGGAAATCTCGTAGGGGAGGGGCAGCATTCACTTGACTTTGGAGATCTGCGAGAGAGACTTGTTGCTGCATTTGTGCAACTTCTTGTTGTTTATGCCACACAATCTCTTCAAGAATATGACGCGGTCTGGCCGACTGAGATGCAACATGGCTGTTGATTTCAGGGATAGTCGGGAATTGGGTGGATTGATGGTGACGAATTTGCATGGGGGGCTTGAGTCACAAGATCAAATTGATTACTTAGATACAAAAACCAAGGAGGGTTCTGTTTTTGCGTAGGTACGAACCACGTTCTTAATAATCGCCAGACCCACTTCTCCCGCCAAACTCATGATCGATTCTGGATGGAACTGAGCGGCAGCGATTGGCAGGGTGTGATGTTCGATCGCCATAATGACACCATCCTCTGAGATGGCTGTAACTTTGAATGTTGGGGGCAGGCTCTCAGGTAGAGCAAACAACGAGTGGTATCTGCCAACCTCAAATGATGGCGGTAAGTCCTTGAACATGGCAGATTCTGGAGCAATCACCGAAACATGAGATGCTTTGCCATGCTGGGGATAGTGCAGAACTCCTAGTTCTCCACCGAAAGCTTCGACAATTGCCTGTAATCCTAAACAAACGCCAAAGATAGGAATTTGCCGACTGGTGCAAGCTGCGATTGTCTCTGCTACATGGAAGTCACTCGGTCTACCAGGCCCAGGGGATAAGACAACCAGATCGGGGCATTCCGTATCGAAGACTGATTCGGGAAAGCCATGACGTAATGTTGTAACAGTGGCACCCGTTTGGCGGATATAGTTGGCGAGTGTATGGACAAATGAGTCTTCATAATCAATGAGTAAGACGTGCTTGCTTTGGTCAATACTCGCTTGGGGATGCTTGAGACTTGAGCTATTTGAGCCATCGATACTTTTCTGCTTTGCTTGGTAAAGTGTCTGAAACAAGGCAGCGGCTTTGGTGAGAGTCTCCTGAGCTTCGGCTTCTGGAACTGAGTCATACAGAACGGTCGCTCCCACTCGCACTTCTGCGATCGCGTCCTTGAGCTGAATGGTTCGCAGGATTAACCCGGTGTTCAAATCGCCTTTGAAGGTTAGGTATCCGACCGCTCCCCCATACCAACGCCGAGGGCTACGTTCGTGCTGCTCGATAAACTGCATGGCTGCCCGTTTTGGTGCGCCGGTCACAGTCACCGCCCAGAGATGGGTGAGAAAGGCATCTAAGGCATCAAATTCGGGCCGCAGTATGCCTTCGACGTGATCTACTGTATGAATTAAATGACTGTACAACTCAATTTGACGACGACCAATGACTCGGACTGACCCCGGTTTACAGATCCGCGATTTGTCATTGCGATCGACATCAGTACACATGGTCAACTCAGCTTCATCTTTGCGTGAGTTGAGAAGCTGAAGGATTTGAGCGGCATCATCGATCGCATCTTTTCCCCGCTTGATAGTGCCGCTGATCGGGCAAGTTTCAACCCGCTTGCCTTCTACGCGCACAAACATTTCTGGAGATGCACCGATCAGATACTCATTACCCAAATTAAAAATAAATCCGTAGGGGCTGGGATTAATCTGTTGTAGCGTCCGGAACAATTCTGCTGGGGAGTTTTCGCAGGCTTTAAAGAAGCTTTGACTGGGAACTACCTCAAATAAGTCGCCCCGACGGAAGTAATCAAGCGCTTTGTGAACTTGACCTGCATACTCATCAGGACCGTGGTCAGAGGCTTGAGCAGGAGTAAGACACTTACCTTTATAATCAATCACTTCACCACTCTTGGGCAGTCCCTTAGTGCTACCGTAATTGGTTTCAAACTCATACTGCAAACGGAAGGCGCATTGTCGGTGGTAGTCAGCCACTATCAGTTCGTCAGGTAGATACAGCGACAGATCTCGTTGTTCCACAGAACGCTCAAGCAACTTTGGCATTGACTCAAACTGAAAAACCAGGTCATAGCCAAATGCACCATAGAGGCCCAAGTGGTCATCTTCAGAGCTACTGAAGGCATGTAGAATCTCACGAACGATCGCAAAAACAGAAGGTTGCTTGCTCCGCTCTTCCTCAGAAAAGCAACATTCTGTGGTTCGAACAGAGCCAGTGATGCGATCGCTTTCCCAATGGACTGCTTGAAGCTGCGATTGTTGGCATAGGAGCTCTGCCAGATAGGTCAGCAGCACCATGCCTCGCTGATTATGGGCTTTCAGTGTGAAAGAGTTGTCACGGGTGATGAGTTCCAGAGGTGGATTCACAAAACCTATCGCCCATCTCTTGTATCGCCCTGGATATTCATAGCTGCTTGTCAGCAATCCTCCACGCTGAGAGTCAATTCGTAATAAGATCTCCTCGATCGCATTTTCCAACGAAGTTTCAGTGACAGAGCGAGTTATACAAACTCCACCCTTGGTTGTGTAGCAATAGGGATCAGAAATCATTAGGAATTCCTCTCAAACTGCTTTAGGGAAGTCATTTAAGCAAATCAATTGATCAAATTAGGATACGCAATTCAGCTCTAGAGGAACTGGTTACAACGGCATCTTGCTATGGGTACTTATTCAATCAAGGAACCTAAATATTATTGAATGTGTCGCATCTCAAGCATTGTCATACCATCTACTCACCTTTTATTACTTTTCATCTACTGAATTCATATCTAAAAGCTATTAGCCAGTATTCTTCATGCATCACTTCTTTTAATTTCAATAGCAAAATGTAGACTGATTTGACCTTAGCATTATTAATGAAACACGATGTGTTTCATGTGTTTTGAGCAAAAATCAAAGGGAGCAGGTAAGCAAAAATTTGACCTTCGAATACATTTAGTCAAAAAAAGTCAAGCATCAATCATTCTTCAAGTAGAGATTTTATAGTTGATGGATAGTACATTGAGCCCAGACATCTATTGTAGATGGCTTGATATATTTAATACAAAACCGCACCATCATTAGAATTTTTTGGCTCTCCTGTTTTGGAGGGGGTATTACTTGGGGAGAGATTTCAAGACCTGTAAGAAACGACTTGGATGATAGGACGATTGACTAATCAGTTGATCTCAGTCGCTTTGAGGCTGGTTTTGTTTTCTTTTTTGACCAGCTTTTCACTTCTGCAAATGTACAGTTGATCGGAATCTTTAACCCTCACCTGATTGGGTGATTTGCCTAAATTCTCCTTTGAATTAGTTCAAAACTACTTTACAAAAAAGTGGCTGACATCATTGAGCAGGATAATCGGAGAATTAAGAGGGTAGTGAAACCGATGATGGCATTCAAATCGTCCAACAGCGGGAGGAGAACCCTGAGTGGAATTGAGGCGATGAATATGATTAGAAACGGACAAGTGAACGGAGTCGAAGGAACAGTGTATCTCAAGTGAAACTTATTGAATCGATCTTTGGAATTGCTGCATAGCGCAATGTGAATGGGGTAGATCACTCGTCGCTAGAAATTCTTGCGACAGAACCACCTCAACTCCCGGCTCAGCCATCATCTCCTCCAGGTTGCGATAGGAAAGGGCATAGCGGCAGTACCAGCGCACATTCAGTAAGATGATCTCGGGCAGAAAATGACGCCACTTAAACAGATGAGAGGTTGTCATCAGAATCGAGAAAACCTATAGAGCTCCTCACTTTATCAGAGTCCACTCTGTTTTTGCGGCACAACCCCATTTTTCGAGGCTACATCTCGTCTACCCCAAGGCTTGATAATCGAGATGGCAATGATAGCAAGCAGACTCAACGTTTGGATAATTCCACCAATGCTGGCTCCTTTGATGTCAAACATGAATAGCGGGTTAGTCAGTACTTTTATCCGCTCTGTGTCAGCAATTGCCGTCATCGCATCCGTCCAGGGTTTCAGCCAAAATGTGCCGAAGAGAATCAGAGCAGTGGTACCGATCCACTTCACAATGACCCAGTAGAATTTGAAAAATCCCCAGATAGTTAGCCAGCAAAGCAGTGTTCCTGTCAGGACAGAAGAGATCGCTGCTGGAACAACAATAAAATCATCTAGCAGTTTCACAGCCGAATTGAAAGCATAAAGTTTGTTACCATCGTTTGTCTTCAGGCTGCTAAGGGCGATGAGGACCATACATAAGGCGGTACCAAGCCAAATTGCTCCAGAAGCCAAATGAGCTGAAACTAACCAGGATTTGGACAAGCTAGTGAGCTTCTTTCTCGACAGCTGCTCTTCTCCGTTCTTCATACGAGATCCTTTTATTTTTGTGCAGGTTTATAGGCAGACATTGAATGTGGATGTGTGCAAAACAAATAACGTGTTACCAAAACTAATTCAAACAATTCAGGGGAATTGTACCTTGGTGTAAAAACTGAGGATTGTGCAAACACCTCTCTAGCAATGTTTACAATCTCCACGATCATCCCCCTTGGTTTTAGCTCTAAAGTAGACCTAAGAGGATTTCCTCCTCTGATCTCCTCGCCCACTTTTTACTGGCGATCGCCCTTATCTTGGCAACTAAATAGATAAAGTCAGATAAAGTCGAGCTTAGATTAGAACAGTAAATTTATTGCCTCCTCTTAGAGCCATATTGCCGTCTGCCCCAAGGCTTGATAATCGAGATCACAATGATTGCTAAAAGGCACGAAGCCTGAATGGCACCACCAATGATGACTCCTTTGAGGTTGAACATGAACAAAGGGTTAGCGAACGATTTAATCCGTTCTGTATCAGATATAGCAGTCATGGCATTTGTCCAAGGACCAATCCAGAATGTGCCGAAGATGATTAGTGAAGTTGTGGCTATCCACTTGACGCTAACCCAGTGATACTTGAAAAATCCCCAGGTGGTTAGCTTGCAAAGTAATGTGCCAGTTATTACGGAAGCAATTGCAGCTGGAATGAGGACAAACTCATCCACCAGTTTCACCATCGAGTTTATCGCGTAGAGTGCATCACCGTTCTGAGTTTTCAGGTTGTTCGATGTTATAAAAACCATGCATAAACTTGTAGCAAACCAAAGTGTTCCAGCAACAAGGTGAGCAGACACTAGTAAGCCTCTTGGCAAGCCAGTGAGTTTCTTTCCGTATAATTCGTTTCTGCTGTTACCTGGAACCGATGTTTTGGGCATCCCTGCCTCCATCATTTTTCACAAGATTTCATCTACCTAGGAAGGTAGGAGGCCAGCCAACTGGCTTCATCGGTGTTGGCGCAATATCAGGCCTCCATATTCAAAATTTGCAACCTGTCTTAGAGTTAAGATCTTAGAGTTAAGAGTATATGTTGCTTCCTTTAACGAAATGTTGATTTTTTGGTTCTGACAGTAAATAGAGAATCTGAATAGTGAAAGGAAGATAGAAAGGCTGTCAGAAAATTAACTGCTAAGTTAATTTAGCGATTAGTATCGCTGATGTCAACCCTGATAGCCCACTTTTCTACAACCCAACTGAGATCTCAAGAAATGGCTGTAATCCGCTTTAGCATTGGTTTGACAAAGCAAAATCCATTTGGTCTTGGCATAAGGTTCGCTCAAAGTTCTTCGTCAAACTTTAACAACGCTCCATCCACGCATTCAATCGTTCAATCACTATTAGACGACACTGATATAGGGCTCTTCCGAGCTTTTGGTGAAGCCGAGAAAACGATTTCTGCACTACGTTGAGCTTGCCGTTATGCAGCCATAATGAAGCGCTTAGCGAGTAGCTCTAAGCCAGCCCTGCCGTACATCTGCCGCTTCAGCATTTTCAATTTGTTGTTCAAGCCTTCGACAGGGCCGTTGCTAAACTCTGTCATGAGGCTCGCTTTGACCGCAGCATAGTCATCAAATAACCCTTTGGCAAACGTTTGCAAAGGTTTGAGAGCGCAGCTTGCTGCTTTTAGCAGCCAGTCATCGAATGCGTCTGCCTGCCGTTGTCTTAAGAGTTGCAAGAACTCATCGGCCAACTCAACCAACAGCGTCAAGTTCGGATGCTGCTGCATCACCCGCTCTAGTAGAGCAGTCTCTTCTGGCTGACGATTCTCTGGATTGAGCACGACTAAGTAGGCGGCTCGACCTGGGGTGAAGGGTGGCGACTGCGGGTCAACGACTTTAGGCAACACCTGAGCAACCTTAATCCTCACCGGTGGTAGATCCTGTGCTTTGCGCAGTCCCCTAAGGTAACGTTGTAGGGTCCGAAGAGAGCCTTCAAAGCCGCAAGGTTTGAGCAATTTCATCAGGATGCTAGGCTCTCTAATACCTGAGTTCCACCATTGCAAAAGCTGTGGCTTGTATGGATCGAGTAGACCGCACCCGAACGTGGGACGGCGAACGGGTATCTCTGGAAAGTCTGGCAAGCGACTGTAGCGTTCGATGGTCTTGAGGCTAACGCCTAAATGCTGAGCAATTATGGTTTGAGACCATCCCTGTGCTCGTAAGGATTTGATCGTCTTCTGGTGGGCTATTTTTCGTTGTTGGTTCTGTCGGATTTGTTGCTGTGACTTCTCCGTGGCAGTTGGCTGGGGAACAGCCAAAACGGTTGCTTCAAGAGTATCTGCGACAGTCGCCTGATGCTGCAATTGTTCAGCCGCTTTGAGCTCATTGCGGTAGCTCCCAAAAGCTTGCTCTAAGGTTTCACTCAAGTTCTTGACTAAGTGAAAGCGATCTGCAACTTGTATGGCCTCAGGTGCGCCTACGGTCATCGCACTTTTGTAGGTTTTGGAGCGGTCGCGTGAGAGCACTTCTATACCAGGGTGGGCCTGTAGCCATGCGACCAAGCTTTCTGCCTTACGGTCTGCCAGTAAGGCAATCGGTTGATGCGTTTCCAGGTCAACCAAGATAGTGCCGTAATTGTGGCCTTTGCGGAAAGCAAAGTCATCGACGCCCAATACCTTGGGGGTTGTAAAGTTCGGCAGCGAAAGTCGCTGAAGCTGGTTCAGCAGGGTACTGCCGCAGACAGCGTAACCCAGGCAATCACCTAATCGAGCCCCTGCGGCACCCCCCAGCGCTAAGCCAATTGACTGTAAGCGCTGTATCAATCGCACAGTCTTTCTCGCCCATGGGGCAGCCACTCCATGCAGGCGCTCTGTGAAGATGCGACGACGACACTCAGCGTTTGGGCAGAAAAACTTACACACTTGAAGAATTAGTCTCAGCCTGAAATGGACGCAGGGTAGGTCAGCTAGCGTTCGCTGATAGTGACTATGGATATGGTGCGTCAGCCCACCGCAGAGCGGACAGGGGACTACCGTTTGTGTAGAGGAAAGATTCAGCAAGAGGCAATCGCCTGACTCAATGGCATAGCTTTCCAAACGTAGCAGACTCGTACTGGGCAACAGAGCTTGAAGGAATTCCATGGGCAGATCACTGAAAGGGGTGATCTACAGTTTCCTCACTATCTCTCGGCTTCACCAAAAGCTTGGAAGAGCCATATCCCCTTGACATTTAATAGCATGCCACAGCCAGCGTTGTTGTTTCTTATTGCCCACAAAACTCCACATTTCATCCATCTCTGCTTCATCAACCTGCTTAACCAAGACCTCGATTGGCTTTGACTGAGATGGTTGTTCCAGCAACACTGGATTACCCTGCTTCAGGTGCCGAGACTTTTTTTAACTCCTCAATCACCGTGGTTGGACTAATCTTCAGAACCCGAGCCGTATCCCGAATACCGCTGCCATTGACCGCCATGTCCGCGATTTGTTGTTTGACCTCTGGCAGATAAGCTCGGTAGGAATAATGCCGAATGAAGGTGCTACAGGAGCACTGGGAATTACGGCACTTGTAGCGTTGTTTGCCCTCCTGGGATTTGCCATGTTTGACCACATCAGAGCTGTTACAAGTGGGGCACAAAACAGGTTCTTGAACCATAGAGCGTTTGCTGGTATTGGCAAAGCTAGTCTATCTCAAGTCCACAGGTCTAGAACACTACCAACACCTGGTTAAACACCTGAAGAAACCAGCTCAGTCTCTCGGCTTTGAAGTTGTGCCCCACTCTCCTATGATCGAAAGTGTTTCTTGAGAGATGGCTAAAAAAGGGAAACCCAGATATGTCCATGGCAAGATGGCATTTAAGCCATTCGTCGCCTTACGAAAACAAAATCTTTTCGATGCCGCGATAGCATTACAGGTGGCGCTGTTGAAAAATAATAGTTTTTCCACGCAGAAGCCTGCATTGAGATAGCTATACCATTACCGCATTAGCAACGCCTTACAGGTACTTTTCACGACTTGAGAATCAATAATGAATTGAGTCCACGTGGGCCCTTTTACCTGTTCTCGCGCCTGTTCATGCAACGTTCACATGAGAATTTCGATGGCTTCTGTATCTTGCCACTGTTTGTAGTGCCAGTAGACGGTCGAGTTCTGTGGCAAGTCTTTCGGCAAGTTCTCCCAATTACAGCCGTTCTTGAGTTATAGGAGATACCACTAAAGATGTCCCGCTTTCTTCACTCTAGGAATCGTGTCCGTTTCTAAGGAGATAAGACTTCATGATTAGTCTCTGGAGGCGAAATATACGAGATACAGAGGTTATGAAAGACTAAACCATGATAGCTGCTCCCAATTCTTCTATCCTTGATCAAAGCGCACTACCGTGATCCCTTAAGTCTACTAAGCATGTTAGTTGGTGTACAGTAAAGTTTCTAAGTATTGTTTGGGTAATTGAACATTGGCTCAATCCTCTAAAGTCGGTCGCCCATCCAGAGGAGATCGCAATCCAGACACAGTTAAAACAGAAATTCTGAATGCGGCTATGGAGGAGTTCGCCAGACACGGGCTAGAAGCTGCTAGTACAAGGATGATCGCCGTGCAGGCTGGCGTAACGAAGGCGATGATTCACTACTACTTCAAAACCAAAGAAGGGTTGTATCGGGCAGTTCTGGAGAATGTATTTAATGGGCTGTTAACTCTAGTAGAACAAGGTGATTTCCTGGAAATGCCTCCCGCTGATGCACTAGAACAGTTTGTCCGCCAAGTGCTTCTGGTGGAATCGGCTCATCCGCATCTCCACAGAATGCTCTTCCAGGAAACAATTCAGAATCAGAGCAAATACTACAAAGAAATGGATGTGGGGAGGTTGGTTTACGGAACGCTGAGCCGCATCCTGGACCGCGGGATCTCTACTGGCATTTTTCGCCCTCTGAATCCTCAACACACAGCTGTTAACATCATGGGGGTTTGTACTTTCTACTTCGGGGCACAGGACAGCTTGCAACACCTTTTTCAAGATCAGCCCTTACTCAGTCCAGCAATGCTTGAACAGCACACCCAGGAAGCGATTGCTCTCATCATGGCAGGTGTTCTACAGCATTCAACTGCTAACTAAAGACAACTCTTAGAGACTATTTATAGAACCCATTTGAGATCTCAGGAAGGGGCCGCAAGCCGCTTGAGCATCAGCCTCACAAAACAGAGATTGAGTTTGGTCGTAGCATGAGATAAGGTTCGCTCAAAGTTTTTTACCAGGCTTTTACAACGTTCCATCCAAGCATTGGACCGTTCAATTACCCATCGAGCCACTGCTGGAACAAATCCTGCTTTCCCTTGTGCAGCCTTCTCCTGCTTGGAGGGCTTGGTGCAAAGCTCAAACCTGACCTTCGTCATTATCTGAGGATAAGCCTTCTCCAACTCTTCGATTAAATGTTCTACATGATAACCGTGGTCTAACAAGATCGTAATCTTTGGAATGTTCACAGGCTTTGACTTGAAGTAAGCGATATTTAAGCTCAGCATCTCAATCAATCCTGCGTCATCTGAGACATTAGCTGGGGTACAGTGCGTAAAGAAGGGAAATCCTAGCGTATCAACAGCAAGATGCCGCTTAATCCCATTGGTCGCTTTGTAGAAACAGAATCCTTTTGACTCGACACTGGCATTACAGGTGTTCTTGACCGCTTGCGAGTCAATGATGATGAGGCGAGTCCATTTAGGCTTTTTTTACCCGTTCTCGCACCTGGGCATGTAGCGTCTCCATGAGAGTTTCGATGGCTCCTGCATCTCGCCACTGTTTGTAATGCCAATAGACAGTCGAGTACGGTGGCAGGTCTCTGGGTAAGTCTTCCCAATTGCAGCCATTCTTGAGTTGATAGAGGAGGCCATCGATGAGTTCTCGTTTACTCCAATCAGACGGTCGGGTTCGTTTCTTCTGAGGTAATATCCGAGGCAACAGGGGTTCAAGAATGCCCCATTCTTCATCGGTGAGACTGCTGGAATATGGCATGGCTGTTGGGTTAAAGAGTTGCCAGTACCTTAATTCATGCCCCTAAAGATGTCAAATGAGTTCTATAGAGTCAATCTGAAGCCATACAGGCAATGCGGCGTTGCACAGAAGAAGTATGATTTAGACAGGAACCAGTACTTTCCAATGTTTTAGATAATAGGTCAATAAGCAGATAGAAGCTTCCAGCATTTCTTGCGACTTGGAGTAACAGAAGCTCTGACGATGCAGGCGAGCTAGGTAATGCCGTAAGCGAGAGTTCTCTCCCTCGACTCGAGTCATGGCAGTTTTGTTCACAAGATGATCACACTCATCAATCAAGCAGGGATAGACGGGATAGCCATCGGTGATGTACAAAAAGCAGCACCATCCTCGAATTGCCCACCACAAGCGCTGAAAGGTCTCGAGACTGCGGTCGCCTACAACCCACTTGAGGATGCCCGCTTGATGGCTATTGACTGCGCTCCAGAGCCAAACTTTGTTTTTTTAGAGCCAATAAAGGTTTGCAGCTCATCGAGTTGAGCGGTTTCTGGAATCTCGTAATTCTCGTTGTTAGGGAGGAGAGATTGAGCCTGTTTGACCCAATTGATAACGGTGTTGTGACACACGCCTGTAGCTCGCTCAATGGCACGAAAGCCCATGCCGTTGAGATAGAGGACGAGACAATGTTCCTTGACGGCGGGTGGATAGCCTTTGGGCTGGTAAGCATCCAGGAATTGACGAGAACACTGACGGCACAAGTAGTTCTGCTGCTGTTGACGGCGACCGTTCTTGACGACGTGGGTGGATTGACAGTCTGGACATTGCATCAGGAGACCCCAAACGCTGCATCATACTACTATTGTGCAACGCCGATTTCTGGGTGGGTTTGTCTGCTCAAGCCTGGTTAGGAGGGATGGATTTAGCCACCCATTGGGTAGGATCTTGGATGCAGCTTAGTGGCAATAAGCAACCCTATCTTCAGCAAGGCCTACACGCTGCTTTCCGCCTCCAGTCGTTGTTCTAGCCGTCTTGTTACCCCCTGAGGAGTATACTCCATAGCCTATGCTGGCCTGAAACGGATTGCACCCCTAACAATAAACTGACGGGTAACAATTTAAGCAGCACAGGAAAATTATGAAAGTTTTTGTAACCGGTGTTTCCGGGTTTGTCGGTCGCTGCATGATTCGGATGCTTTGCGATCGCGGTGATGAGGTTTTTGCTTTGGCACGGTCAGAGCAAGCAGCAAGGCAAGTGATTCAATCCGGGGCTAAAGCAGTCCGAGGTGATCTGCTCGATGAACAAGCAATGATCCGAGGAATGCAAGATTGCAGTATTGTGTTCCACATTGCAGGTTTCTTAAGCATTTGGGGGAAATACAAAGCATTTTACGAAACCAATGTCCTGGGAACTGAATGTACATTGGCTGCTGCACAAGTGACAAACGTCCCCTGCTTTGTTCAGATTGGAGCTGCGGCTTCTGTGTTCGATCGTCAGTCGCTTTCTCAAATTGATGAATCTTATCCCTCTTTTATCACTCTTCTCAAGGAATATCTAGAATAGATGCAGCCCTGGTTCTGCTCCATCGTCGATGCCTACTTCCAGAGAGATCCGGCCAACAATTCAATTTGTGGATGAATACTGCCACCACTTTCAAGCCATATTCCCGGAGGTGCGTAGCTACGAAGCGTTCAAATTCCTGCACTTGGGTCTGATCAGTGAGGTCAAACGCAAATCGCTTCCAGCGATCGCTAGAGCCGTGGGATTAGACAATCATCAAAACTTACATCATTTCTTGAGTGAATCTCCTTGGGCAGTGTCGCAATTGCGTCAACAGCGCTTGGAGTTGATCCTCAAGCTCCTCAAGGGACGAACCTTGATTCTGCTGATTGATGAAACGGGCGATCGCAAGCAGGGCAAGCAGACCGATTATGTTAAACGACAATATATCGGCAATCTGGGCAAGCGAGAAAACGGCATTGTGGCAGTGACTGCCTACGGCTTAGTGGAGGGGATGATTCTGCCGTTGACCTTTGAGGTGTACAAACCCAAGGAACGGCTGAAAGCAGGCGATGAGTATCAAAGCAAACCGCAAATAGCCGCCACGATGATTCGGCAACTGCAAGCAATGGGATTCCGCTTTGAACTAGTTCTGGCTGATAGCTTGTATGGGGAGAGCAAGGTCAATTTCGTCAATGTCCTAGAAGAGTTGGAATTGCCCTATGTCCTAGCGATTCGTAGTAACCATGCCCTTTGGTTACCGCCAGAACAGGAGGTCTATCAAGAGGCTTGGCAACCCTTCAGTCGTACCTTTAGCAATGGCATGACTGAGGTGCGCTATATGGCAGAGGTGATTTACGGCAAGCGACATCGCAAACAGTATTGGCTGCTGACGACAGACCCGGATAGCTTACCTAAGAATTCGACCACGTTCGTTCTGGTGTCTGACCCCGCCATCAAGCTGGAGGAGATTGGTAACGCTTATGGCTTTAGAACTTGGATTGAGTATGGGCTCAAGCAAGCCAAGGATGTCTTGGGTTGGGCAGACTTTCGCATGACCCATTCCGAGCAGATTGAGAAGTGGTGGGAACTAGTGATGAGTGCGTTTCTCATGGTCAGTTTATTCTCGGATGCGTTCAATGAGACTTGTCCTCTGGCCCATCAGCAATTTGCTCAACATCCGTGGTGGAACCACCCAAGGGGATGGAAGCATTTGCTCAACAACCTGCGTTTAGTCATCCAACCGTTGATTTACGGCAATGGGCTGAAGCGATGGCTCACGGTATTTCCGAATGCAGCATTAGAAGTGGGACTGGCTCAGTTGACAGAGCAGATGAATCGGTTCTTTTGCCCATGCGTGCATCAGTTGAACTTACAGCTCATATTTTCATCTGCTTAGAGTGATAAAAGAGGGTTATAGCAATCCCAAGCCAGTTATGAGAATATAAAAGGAACTAGAAAATCCCTGCAATGACTTATGCTAGACGACCTGACTGACTTCATCCGCTCCAACCCCGATGCGCGTGAACTCAAGCGAGCGATCGCCGTCCAGATGTTTCTTCAAGGGTATAAGCATCGGGAGATTGGTGAGAGTTTAAGCGTCAGTTCAGGCTTCATTAGCAAATGGACTCAGGGCTACGAACAGGCGGGGGTCGCTGGGTTGAAACTAAAATACTCGGGCTCAGTCGGGTATCTAAAACCAGAGCAACGACAGGCCGCGATCGCCTGGTTAAAGCGCAAGAACTACTGGAATCTGGCCGAACTCCAAGTGTACCTGGAGCAAGAGTATGAGGTGGTGTTTGACTCCAAGCAAAGTTACTACACCCTGTTTGAGCAAGCAGGGATTAGCTGGAAGAAAACGCAAAAGCGCAATCCGCAAACAGACCCAGAGTTGGTAGAGAAAAAAACAGGAAATTACTGCCTGGTTGAAGGCACGTCGGCGTGAGATCCTCTGTGGCGCGCTGGTGGTCTTCTTTGCGGATGAGTGCCATCTGTTGTGGGGCGACTTGTGTGGGTATGTGTGGGGCAAAACGGACGAACGCATTGAGGTGCCCATGCTCAACGAACGACTCAAGCAGACATACTATGGGGCCGTGGATATTCACACTCGACGCTGCTTGATTCAAAGGGGTGCAATTAAAAGTGGCAGCAGAAATTGCAGGGCTGGGATCGCTATGATTTAGTAAATTTCTCACGAGCCAGGTGCATCATCCAATGAACCAAGAATCAACTGACAGCTCAGCGTGTGCTGGAACCGAGTCTGAGAGCTGGGAAGAGCGGTTAAACCGTCATCCTGACCTGAAAGCCAGGATAGAGACTTTGTTGTCAGTTGTGGAGAATGCCGAGGGAAATCTGGTCAAAGCCAATGAAGCCGAACCACGAGTGATTGAAGAAATTCAGCCACTGGGACAGGCAGCCTTGCAAGGATGGGCAACTCGGCAAAATCAGACACAACAGGATGAGTTTGTTTACACCAATCCCTACGCTCAACGCACTCGAAAAAAAGACTCTATTGGTACACCCGCTTCGGACGCATCGAAGTGAGAGAGCAACTGTTTAGCCAAGGCAAGGGCAAAGGGATTACCCGACCCTTTAGTGAAGCCGCAGCAGTCAGTTGTCGTGGGTATTCACTGCCGTTACAACGAGTGATTACTGATTTTGGAGCAGATGTGCCGTTTGGACAAATTCCCCCAAAGTTGCAAGAACATCATGGCATTAGCGTGCCCGTGAGTTCTGCCCAAGCGGTTACCCAACGGCACGCTGAGCAGGTTTTACACTTGCAACGTCGTCAACTCAAAACCGAGATACCGGAACACGATGGGGTAGATTGTCTGATTGTGGAGATGGACGCGAGCATGATTCCGATTGTCACAACCCAAACAACGACCCTTGAGAAGCAGGAGGTAGACCGTCGCACCACTCGCCAAATCGGTTGGCAGGAAGCTCGCTTAGCCTTCGCTCGGACTCCAGAGCAAGCTCATCCGGTATTTGGGGTGACCTTGGGAACAACTGATGAGGCAGGTGAGCAACTGGTTGCCAGTGCAATTCGAGCCGGGGTAGGACAACAAACCTTTGTGCATGGCATCGGTGATGGTGCTCCCTGGATTGCCGACCAAATTTCCCAACGATTCGCTCAACCCGGTCGCTATTTACTCGATTTCTATCATCTGTGTGATTATCTAGGCGAGGCCAGCACCGTTTGTGCTCCAGAGAGCCCCAAGACGTGGCTAGCGCAGCAAAAGCGGCGACTCAAACACAACCATGTAGCAGCAGTACTCAAAGCATTGCGTCCTTTTGTGGAAGCAGACACGGTGCCTGACAAAACAGCACCCGTCCGTTGTGCCTCCCGCTATATCTCTAATCGCTTAGAGCAACTCGACTACAAAGGAGCGATTGCCGCAGACTTACCGATTGGTTCTGGTGAAATTGAAAGTGCTCATCGCTATGTGATTCAGCAACGACTTAAACGCTCGGGCAGTTGGTGGAGTGTTAAACAGGCTGAGGCAATGTTAGCCTTACGAGTGCTGCGGACAAACCAGGATTGGCACTCTTACTGGGCGAGTCTTGCTCAAAATCCAGCTTGACCTAACCTGCTACTTTTAATTACACCCGATTCAAAGGGCAGTGGCAGGTAATTCTGAGGGCACGATTGCGTTTCTCCAGTATCTGCTGAGTCAATATCCTCACAGTCGGATTGCTTTGGTTTGGGATGGAGCCAGCTATCATCGCTCCCAAGAGGTGAGAGAGTATCTTGAAGCGCTCAACCAAGGACTCGATGAGTCCGACTGGAAAATTACTTGTCTCCGGTTTGCCCCCAATGACCCTAAGCAGAACCCGATTGAAGATATTTGGTTGCAGGCCAAGCGATTTATTCGAGAGTACTACCACTTATGTCAATCGTTTAACGCCGTTAAGTGCCTCTTTGAGCTCGTGACCCATCAGCAAGCTTTTGATTTTCCAAAACTTTCCACGTATGGCTGCTTCTCATAACCCACTTAGGATTGCTATATCCCTCTTCTGTCACTCTCAGAAAACAATAAATAGCAGTGCTGTTGAAGCATTGTTTCCGCCAATTCATCCAAACAGCACTCAACGAATTTTAGGACTTTTAGCTATTCTCTAGCAGGAGTGACAGAAGAGGGATATGCGCTCAAGCAGCCTAAATTTTCCCCCTACATTGCCACGAAAAGCATGGCAGAACAACGAGTCATTGCTGCAAATCGACCTGGATTCAGAACTTCTGTAGTTCGTCCCTCGTGGATTTGGGGCGCTGGAGATCCTGTATTACCCCAGCTAGCAGCGGCAGTAAAGACTGGGCAATTCATCTGGATTGATCAAGGCAAATATTCGTACATGACGACTCATGTCATGAACGTTTGTCATGGAGCAATTCTATCGGCAGAGCGCAGTCCTGGAGGCCAAGCCTACTTTCTGAGTGATGGAGATGTTATACAGTTTCGCGAGTGGGTGACGACATTGCTACAAATTGCTGGATTGAAGCCAGGTCAGCTGAGCATTCCTCGATGGATTGCTTGGAATGTCGCTGGATTAATGGAAACGGTTTGGCGAATAACCGGGCGTCAAAATACTCCACCGATTACTCGCACAATGGCGCGGTTGATTGGGCAGGAATTGACATTTACCGATCGTAAAGCACAGCAGGAACTTGGCTATACTCCAATTGTGACTCGTGATTCTGGGTTGATGGAGATTGCACATCTCTACCGTGGCGGTGCCCTTACCTTAAGCTAGGAGCTGTCATCACTCGGCTCCAATAACTTTCGAGCATTTGGATGCTGGTTCTCCTCCAAGGAACTTTCAGCTCACAAGTTCACATCCATGCCGGGCGTGCACACCCATAAATGCAGCGGATTGACGGATATCCTAGTGCTGGGTTCGAGGAAATCTGCAACCGCTGACTTTTACCGTTAGCTGGCTTCGTTCTAGGTGATGGCAGTGGTTTGAATTTAGGGGGTTGCAAATAAATAACACCCCTGTCAAGCAGGAAGAATGGTGATATCCCATTTGGGTAAAGTTTCAGACCGTTGCCAGAAGGGGAGATAGGATTCTAATTCCTCAGCCAGCAATTTGAT
>JAHHIL010000059.1 GCA_019358975.1 Trichocoleus desertorum ATA4-8-CV12 | reverse complement strand
ATAGAAGCCCGTGGTCTATCGGGTGTTGAAATTGCGAGTGGAGCCGAGGTGTCGGGGGTATTGGAAACAATATCTAGACAACTGGCTATGAAGCTCGAAAGTCTCAAGAGCGATCCTGAGAAGCCCGTGCTGTACTCGTAGAGTCAGCGCTGGGAGAAGTCACACTGGAGACAGAATAGTGAACAGCGATTTCTCTAGAAATTGCCGCACCCATTGCAGCGAGGCCGATCATGGAACTAAGAACCGTTTGGCAGTACGGCAGCAACAGCCCTGAAAACAGTAATCACTTTGCCACCATTAGTCAGTGGTGGCAAAACCTCAATGGCAAAGAGATTCTTTGGCAACAACGGTTGATGCCTGCAACTGCGGAGGCAGCCAACCTCAACTGGGAGCCCCAGCGCTTTGACGAAAAGTTTTTATTCGTGAATCCTGCCATTCGTGGCATCACTCTCTATTGGCAAAAACCGGATTCCCCTCAAGAGCGCAGTACCACAGTTCATAAACTGGAATTAGACCAATTGCATCAGCGGCTCTACATTTTCCCGCAGTCGCAAAAAGAAGTGGTGATTCGAGTCGAGTTGCCGCAGGTTGCTTTTCAGACAGTAACTATGAAAAATCCTCAGTGGCAAGTAGCCCCCAGCGGAGATAACTACTTACTGACACTACGAGACGATCGCCAAAAAGTGGTAGTACAAGTCACCCTTGACTCAGCTCAGATGAGTCAGCTCAAGCAACAACTGCCTTAGACATTGCCTAAATACAACACAACTACCGAAGCAAAAACTAGGGCTTCCCAGCTTTAGCTTCGGTAGCTTTTTAGTTGTGACGGGTGATTCGTAAATCTCACCTGTCTTTAATCCTGAAACACGATGGCTGTGAGATGGATAGCTACCGCACGCGGCTTTAGTTAGTCGCTTGAGCCGCCAAAAGTTGCTTTAACTTTTCTAGGTCTTGAGCCCAACGTGGATCAGGTTGGACAGCATCACTATCGATTGAGGTGGTAGCTGCCACTCTCCGCGATTTATTGTTGTTGCTGCTGTTACCCTTGCTGCGACGGCTAGCGGTGGGGGGAGCGCTAGGGCTAACATCGCTGCTGCTTTCTTCACCCTGCTCGTCACCCTTACCTTTGGCACGAGGCAATGCTTTCTCAATTTTTAGAGCACAGTCCTTGAGCATGAAGCCGTTGTACTTTTCAATAATTTCATCGGCTTGCTCATCGGTTTTGACAGTCACAAAACCGAAACCACGACACTTGCCTGTTTTGCGGTCAGTGATAACCTTGGTAGAGACAGAATCGCCCGCTTCAGCAAATACTGCTGCTAGCTCTTGACGCTCCACTTCTTTTGGTAAATTGCCCACATATAGACGGATAGACATGAAAGATACCTCCAGACATCGGTTCAGATAAACTTGCTTGAAAGCATTAATCTCACACATTTGGCGAGAGATTGCCTTGATAGACGACTCTACTAATAGCTACGCCTTGTACTCCCCTCGCTAACATCGAAAACACAGCTCTCGCCTCAAAAAAGCTGTCCAGTACCCTTCATCCAATGCTGTGCACTCCCAAAAAGAGCAAGTTGAACTTCATTATGGTTGTGGGTTTTTAATTATGACTGGAGGCCTATGTTCGAGTATTTTCTGTTTAAACTGCTTTTCCAGGATTTCTATGCCATTCATTAAGGTATCACGGCCTTAGATACGCAGCTAGGTAAAATCGTAAGTTTCAGACTTGAGCCAGATCTTTGTCGGTAGAGCGGCACAGCAAGCTTTGAATATACCAATAGATTGACGCAACACGAACGTATGTTTCTAGTCTGTTGCAATAAAAACCAGCCGATGGCTACGGCTGGTCGAGCTTGCTGTGTTGGGAGGAAGAAAACCTGACACCAAGACGGTTTGCTGTAAAAACTGCCATTGTTAAGGGCTGAGCCACGTCTTCGGTAAATCGGATCTCTCTGTAAAGAAATGTAACATAAGCTTCGAGATTAGTACAGCTTTCCTTCACATAGATTCAGATGGCAGCAAAAAAATCAATAAGTAAATGTTACTAGTATCCGCCAATAAACAACAGAATATAAGTACCTACACAGGCGGCTATCCCAGCTAGCAAGGTAGACCAAATTGGATGGTTGCTAGAACTGGTTTTGCCACCTAGGGTTCGTAGAGTTTCTAGATCAATCCAGGGAGTGGCACCGCGATGGAACCAACCTTTAGCGGTTACGGTTTGATGAACCAAGTCACGAGGGTGCGGCGATCGCGCCCAAAATGCCCCCAGCGGCCCTACAGCTGAAATGTGATGGAGCGGTACTAATCCAGTTTCCGTTTGCAGGATTAAGCTTTGGCTCAACCAATTAGCTAGCCCGGTACGACCCAACAATTTGCCTTGGAGTTGCACAGGTTTACTGTCGATGGGTAGAAGCGCGGAATTAACGATCAGCGCGGAGAGTGGAGGGGTGACTCGGAGCGCAGTTGGGGTGATGTCTGGAAAGAAGGGATTGATGCGAATAAAAATTCCTAAGCTTAAGCCCAACGGTAGACAACCAATGAGTACGGCCCAATCTCCTACCAACCAAAATAGATTCCAAAAACCCAAGAACTCACCGATCGCAGCAATCAACCAAATTCCCAGTCCGATCGCGACTCCTAGCACAAGGCCCCAGAACGGAGCACCTTGGAGGGCTAGGCGTTGTCCATAGCGAGCTAGCCATTGCCGCCACGTTAGTTTAGGCGTAGAGACTTGACTGGAACTGGCAAAGTTTAGCTCAGAGTCGAGTCGCCAGTGACGAGCGTAAGAACTCAGGAGTTGCAGGCGATCGCCGAATAAAGGATGAGATTGGTTGATATTGAGCCAATGGCGGTAGGGGTTGGTGCGGTCCCACTCTAGAAGTGCCTCAAAGGAAACAGCGGGGTAGAAGCTACCGACTGTCAGCGCGGTTTTGTAATCGAGAGGTGCTAAAAAATTAAAGCCTTCGAGGACATAGCTGGTTTGTTGTTGCTGTTGCACATCTTGAGCTACCCCGATCGCGGTTTTGAGTAAGGCTCTGGTAAGGCCGTTAGGATTGCCAGTAAATTCAGCGGCTAAGCGATCGCTGTAGTAGAGCCGCTGACGAGACAGCCACAACAGCGGCCAGCGGAGTAGCCAATAGATGCCATAGTTAAGGCTGGAAAAGGCAGCAATGATGTAGACCAGCACCGTGAAGAGGTAAAACAAGGCCGTATTTTGTCGCTGTGCTTGCTTTCTACGAGCTTCCAAGCGATCGCCCCAATTTGCTACCTGCCAATACAGGGTGTAGGGAATTTGCAGCAGCAGCACTGCCCAGGACATCACGGCAAAATCCCAATGGGCAATGTGAGCAATTTCTCCGGTGTAGATGGCGGCAATTTCGTCGTCTGTTAGTTGTTCCAGCAGCCCTTGACTGACAGCAATGCGGGCAAAGCGGGGCAGAGAGCCATAGGTGAGAGCGATGGGAGCGGCAGTTGGCAAAACTCTTAAGGCTGGAGCTGGAAGATTTTTCTGCCGAGACAGACGGCTCAATACTCTAGTCGCTTCTGGGCTATAGGTGGCTAAAGTCGCGGTTGATAGGGGTTGCAAGCCATATAAAAACTTGAGTAGCGCATCCATCAGCCAAGGCAGCAAGGCTAACATCAGCCCCGCTCCCAGGATAAAAATGACAGTTGGATCGCGGTAGAGCAGTTGGATCGGCTGGACAAACGGTAGCTTAACCAACAGCCAGTTGGTAGCTCGCATAGAGAAGCGTAGGATAAATAATGCCAAGGCCAAAAAGGCGATCGCGCTACCTGCTTGCAAGAGCCAAAAACGGGTGAGTTTTAGTTTGCTCAGCGGTTGCCACTTTTGCGCCCGACCTGCTTGTTTCCACTCATGAGGTTCTGTTGACGCTGCTGAGGTCACTAAAACTGGATCTGGATTTTCATTGCCCCCAGAAAACGTTTCAGTGGGTGGTGTAGAGGTAGAGGCAGCCGTAGGTTGCGATCGTGGTTGACTAACTGAAGCGGTTTGAGGACGCAGCTTACTAGTTCGAGCAGTTTTGCGAGTGGGAGCGGTATCAAGCGGGACAAATCCAGCGCCGCTAGCATCAGAGATTGTAGATGGAGCCTCGGGTGCTGCTGAGGTGGAGGGTGGCAACTCAGCAGATGATCCAACTGCGGGATAGCGTTGGATGAAACTAGCTAACGTTTTTTCGGCCCAAGCTTTTGCCTGAGGGTTAGGCGTTTGGGTGAGGGTTTGGCAGAGGGCGATCGCTTGCTGAGTCAGACCTTGACGCTCATAAGCGGTTACTAACCCAATCTGAGCTTGCAAGCTAGTTGGGGTATTGGGTGGAGGTGGCGCAACCTGATTAGGAGAAAAGTTGGCACAACGCTCTAGCAGAGAGATGGCGGTGAGGTAATCTCCCTGCTTTAGGGCAGTTAAGCCTGCTTTCAGCGTCGCGTTGGTAGATGGCTGGTTAGATGCAGAAGGGTCGGAACTAGACATACAGATGCTGCTGCCATAATCCGCTCCAACATAACATCAAGTGGAGATAGGTTCTTGCCCAGAAACTACGGGAGCGATCGTGCTTAATTTTAACTCCGGGTGCTCCCCCTCTACTTGCTGGCAATTCCACTCATTGCGGAAGAGCAACACAGGACGGCCCCAAGAATCTTTCACCGTGACCGTATTAAACAAGCGACCCACTTTTTGCAAAGCGTCCCAGCCTCCCGTCACCCAACGAGCCACACTGTAAGGTAGAAGTTCTATCTGGGTTTCCACGTTGTACTCATTTTGCAATCGGAACTGCACCACTTCAAATTGCAGTTGCCCTACTGCCGCTAAGATCGGGTCACGCTTGGCTTCATCCGCCGAAAACATGATCTGCACCGCTCCTTCTTCGCGCAGCTCCGACACACCTTTGTGGAACTGCTTAAACTTAGAGGGGTTGGGGTTTTTCAGGTAAGCGAAGAGTTCGGGTGAGAAACAAGGAATCCCTGCGTACTCTAGCTTCTGGCCCAGATAAATCGTGTCTCCGATCGCAAACGCTCCAGGGTTGTTGAGACCGATCACATCACCGGGGTAAGCCGCATCGATCGATTCGCGTTCTTGAGCAAATAGCTTTTGGGGACGCGACAGACGCACCGTTTTGCCAGAACGGGCATGGTTCACGGTCATATCTTTTTCAAACTTGCCAGAGCAGACCCGCACAAAGGCGATGCGATCGCGGTGTCTGGGGTCCATGTTGGCTTGCAACTTGAAGACAAAACCCGAAAACTCTGGATAGGTAGGCTCCACCTCACCCACCGTACTGTGATGAGGCCCAGGCTTGAGGGCGTAGTCCAAGAAAGCATTCAAGAACGGCTCCACCCCAAAGTTGGTCATAGCGCTGCCAAAGAACACGGGCGTCATTTTGCCTTGGTGTACCAGCTCTAAATCTAGCTCTGGCCCTACCCCCTCAATCACTTCTAGATCTTCTTTGAGTTGGTAGTAGAGTTCTTGTTCTAGTAGCTCTTCAATTCGGGGGTCGCCCAAATCTACGGTGGTTACACTGGCCTCTCGGCTACCGTGAGCACTGCGCTCGAATAGGTGGATTTTTTGCTCCCGTCGATCAAACACGCCTCGGAAGCGATCGCCCATCCCGATCGGCCAGTTGACCGCGTAGGTTTGCAAGCCCAGTTCTTGCTCAATTTCATCCAGCAGTTCTAGCGGTTCGCGTCCAGGGCGATCGAGCTTGTTGATAAAGGTAAAAATAGGCAGCGATCGCAGCTTGCAAACTTCAAACAGCTTGCGAGTCTGCGGTTCCAAACCTTTGGCTGCATCGACTAGCATCACGGCATTGTCAGCAGCGGCTAGGGTGCGATAGGTGTCTTCACTAAAGTCTTGGTGTCCTGGTGTGTCCAGCAGGTTGATGTGACAGTCTTTGTAGGCAAACTGCAACACTGTCGAGGTGATCGAAATCCCCCGCTGTTGCTCCATTTCCATCCAGTCTGAGGTGGCCTTGCGCTGAGCACGTCGGGCCTTGACCGCTCCCGCCTCGTGAATCGCACCTCCATACAGCAACAACTTCTCGGTCAGAGTGGTTTTGCCCGCGTCTGGGTGAGAGATAATCGCAAAATTGCGACGACGTTCAATCTCTGTCTCCAACTCAACTTGAAGCGATTTGTCGAGGGCAAGGGAATCAGTGGACATGCCGAAACCTGACTGGGTAAATCTGTAAAGCAACTCATCAACGCTAAATTGCTAAATTCAACGTTGCCTTTAAACTTGATGATAGCGACAAAAGCTACGCCTGCGGAAACCCTTTCCCACTTGAAGATGAGGAGATACCCACCAAAAGCAGCCGGATTTCCCTATCTATGTCATACTTTCAGGCAAAGATTGGCTAGGTATGATTAAAGCAATTGCCCTCATTGCAATCGCAAAAACCTTAACTCCGTGAGGGAGAAACTAGGATGTACGACACGGATAAGCGGAAATTATTATCGGCAGTAGCGCATGCTTCGATCTTTTTTAGCGCTGCGTTGGTATCGATTGGTGTGCCGATCGCGATTTTGTTTGTTTCTGATGACCCTGTAGTCAAGGAAAACGCCAAGGAAGCTATTAACTTTCACCTTAATATTTGGCTCTGGGGAGTCATTATTGGTATTCTCTCCTGGATCTTGATCGGCCTGCTCTTGGTACCGTTCTACTTCCTGGCTCACTGGGGATTGGCGATTTGGGCGATCGTCACTTCGCTGAGCAACACTGACCACGCATTCCGCTATCCCTTCATCTTCCGATTGGTCTAGGGTACTGTGGCAACCCTTGAGGATTTGGCAGAGGTGCGCTCTCAAACCTCTGGGTTCAGCTAAATCGTTGGTGAAATTTCCTGACTCCATCCACTTCTCTCTGTCAAAGGTAAGGGAAGGTGTGATGGAGTTACTTTATGGGCGATCTTTGTCTGTTGGTTGCTGATGTCTTAGTGAAGAGCCAGTTAGCCAAAACCGCAGCACCAGAAATACCTCAGATTGGCTACCTATTTGCAGCAGACGATTTAACCAAAGCTCAGACGGTTGCTTTAGCTTCACCCCAGGTCACTACCGGAGTCGAATTTGGTGCCCCAGAATTTAGTCAACCCGAATGTCAGCCTCAACGGGCAACTCAGGTAGGGGCAGCTCAGGTGGGGGCGGCTCAGGTGGGGGCGGCTCAGGTGGGAGCGATCGCACCTAGCCAACAATTTGCGACTGAAATCCGCGCTCAAGAAGACAATCTGATCACCTCTCTTCTGAATGACCAGCGCGATAGTAGGCAGGTGGCTAAAGTTAGTCCTGCTTTGATTCCTAACTTCACTGATATACCGCAGGTTCAAGCTTTGGCTCCGCGATCGGGTAATCAGCTTTATCGCCAAAGACTAGAAGCGCTAAGAGCAGGCACCCTCTACACTCGCCTTGCCAGTGATAGCTTTTACTCAGCTTGGTCTCAAGCACAGGCTAAACCCAGCTACACCCAGTGGAAGCAACTGCTAGAGCTAGAAGCAAGAGCGGTAGCACGAGGCCAAGGAGACAATCGCCTCTCGGTAGTTGTGGGAGACTCACTCAGCCTTTGGTTTCCTTCACAACGTTTACCAGAAGGCCAACTGTGGCTAAATCAGGGGATTTCGGGTGACACCACAGCGGGCATTCTTCAAAGACTTTCAGCGTTTGCCCAAACTCGCCCTGACACCATTTATGTGATGGCTGGCATTAATGATCTGCGTCGAGGCCATAGCGACCAACGAATTCTGAGCAATTTGCGCCAAATTATGCGACAGCTCCATCAGAAGCATCCGGGAGCTGAGGTGGTGGTGCAGTCCATTTTGCCAACTCGCTATGCTGCCATTCCCAGTAGTCGAATTCGGGCTTTGAATCAGCGCATTGCCGCGATCGCCCAACAGGAAAAAGTAAGTTTTCTAGATCTGTACCCCTATTTCACTGACACCCAAGACCACCTGAATCGCGCCTTGACCACCGATGGCTTGCACTTGAATCCGCGTGGTTATCAAGTTTGGCAAGTCGCCCTCCAGCAAACCGAATCTCAGCTCAAAATTGCTCGCTATCAAGGCTTAACGGCTGCGGTTACCTCTGGATCGGCTGTGAGGTAACGTCTTCAAGAGCGATCGTCTCTGAAGTTCCTCGGAGTAGAAACGTTACAGGTGAAATAGTCGGGTGAGGCTAAGCGACTCGAAATCGTAGAATAGCTTCAACCTGTGCAACTCCCAACTCCATGACTGTTTCCCACTCTGTTGTTTCTACTGTTTGGCTTCATGACCATCTCAACGATCCGCAAGTAGTAGTTGTGGATTGTCGCTTTGCATTGATGCAACCTGAGTTGGGGCAGCAGCAGTATCAAACTAGTCATATTCCCGGCGCTTATTATTTAGATCTGAATCGCGACTTGTCGAGTCCCTGCGGTCAACACGGTGGACGACATCCCCTCCCCGATCCAGAAGAGTTTGCCGCCAAGTTACGAGCGATCGGGGTTAATTCCGAGAGCCTAAATGGGCCAACTTTAGTCGTGGCTTATGACGACTCACGCTTAGCCTTTGCCTCTCGCCTTTGGTGGCTACTGCGCTACTTCGGGCACAGCGATGTTGCGGTATTGGATGGTGGTTTTACAGCTTGGCAAGCGGCAGGCTATCCCATCACTGCGGAGGTGCCAACACCTCAAACAGGCAACTTTGCCCCACAGCCGCAGCCTGAGCAATTGGTTGATATTAATGTCGTCAAAGCTTGTAAAGATATTCCAAATGTGATTTTGGTGGATTCGCGCGAAGGCGAGCGCTACCGAGGGGAACGCGAACCGATTGACCCAGTGGCGGGCCATATTCCCGGTGCGGTGAATTATCCCTGGCAAGAAGTCACCAACGAACAAGGCTATTTACGACCGACTATAGAGCAGCGCGATCGCTGGACTGAAGTAGCTTCAGCCGAAGAAATTTTGGTTTACTGCGGCTCTGGTGTGACAGCCTGCGTCAATTTACTGTCGCTAGAACTGGCAGGCATTGATAAAGGCAAGCTCTACGCTGGCAGTTGGAGCGATTGGTGTTCTTATTTGAAAGGATGAAGTAGGAAGGATGAGGGATGAAGCAGAAAGGATGTACGCTTTTGGCGTTCCCGAAGCTAGGATGAACGTGTTTCTGCGGGGTCGAGTTAGAACAAAGGTAAATTGACGGACAAGCTGACGCCCACAATAGAGCTGTCAAAATTTATATTACGGTTAGAAGAGTTGCCAAAGCCAAAGCCTCCGAATACGGTAATGCGGCTGTTACGCGACCAGTCATAGCTCAGACGTGCCAGCAGTTGGTGATAGTTATCTTCTCGTCCCTGCTCCGTAAAGCTCGATAGTACGTACTGATAGTCCACCCCTGTCTGCACTTTAACCGTCGGGTTGTAATTCAGAGATGCCCCTAATGTATTGATGACTCGGCTACGATCGCTTGGGTCGGCAAAGCTATAGCGTAGTTGGTAGAAGCTATCGAGTGTTACGGCGCGGCCAAGCGAGTCCCGACGGCCCAAGCCCAGACGAATCGAGTTGTCATTTAAGAAGCGATCGCCTCCCCCCGCCGTAAATAGCTGTTGATTGCTCAGGCCCACTTCCCCATACATTTTGGGAGTGAGCTGTTGATAAATAGAAGCTCCAATTCGTAACTCGTTATAGTCGAAGTCATCCTGGGTGGCATACTTAATCAAATTGCCGTTGATAGAGCCAATAAAGTAAGTTTTTGGCCCAATTGCTGGGGCTGCCCACAAGCTGAGCCCAGTCCGTATCAAGCTGTCGTTGATTGGCTCAACCCCCGAAAAAATATTATTGCTCTGGAAAAAATCAACTCGACCTTGCAAGTAGACCGTTGGCTGAGAGCGACTAGCCTGTACAGGTTGCTGCCGTATTCGGAGCGTACCCAGTTCTGGATCAAGCTGTTCTTCGCGACTTTCTAAGGATTCTTGTAAACGTAAATTGCCTAGTTCTGGGTCGGTAGCTTGTTGGCTTGTCTCCAAGCTGGGCGGACTCGATTCACTGGCAGAGGGTTCTGGAGGGACTGCTGAGTTTGCTGGCGGTTGGCTAGTAGGTTTTTGTAGGCGTAAGTTGCCAAGCTCTGGATCTACCAAAATTTGCTCTAGGCTACGTTCTGGCTGTAATTGCAGCTCCACCTCAGAGGGTGGCTCATCTAGCTCAGTCAGTTGAGAGAGCTGGATTGCATTCGGGGGAGCAACCCGAGCTTGATTAACAAAAGCCTGACTGACTAACGCCTGATGACTGAGAGATGGGGCGTTAGTCAGCTCTGACCACAAAATCTCAGTTTCAACCGTCGGTCTGCTCAAGCTTACATCCAAGGATACAGAATCCTGCGCAGAGCCTAAGCTAGTATCGGTCTGTGCCAACTGCGGATGCTGCAAAATAACTGGATTAACTGTTGGTTTCAATGAGGGTTCCGGAATTTCGGCTGTAGCTGCGGTAGCACAAGTTGCACTACCAGAAATGCCAATCCATAGGCTCAGAACCTGCCAGAGCCTGAAGCGTTTTTGATTAAACAAGTGTTGATGAACTCGCACATTAGATACCGTATATTTACTGGGAAGGCAATCAGAACCCATCGTAGAAGCAATTCTCCATTTGTTGGTATGGTGGTATGAGAGATTGAAGTCAGGGTCTTCAGCTCAAAATCTTTTAAATTTTTTGTTTCAGGGAACTACCACAGCCCATTGCCCGTCGCCTGAATGGATCAGTTAATTCATCCTTAAGTTTAAGAATGAGTTAGGAAAGTAGACGCAATCCGGTTGATTTGTTCATCCTGGTTAGTAAAGAACGGACGAAGATTTTCGTCAATAGATTCAAACCTAGAAGCACACGTATATTTACTTCCGGGAATATACGGAAACCAGAAAATTTACATATGAAATTTTGATGTTGCACCGCCAGGAACTGCTTATGTCTCGAAAATTAGCTCTGTTCCTTGCTCTGATGCTGTCGGGTGTGAGTATTGGGGGCTTAGCACAACCTGCTGACGCCCAAACTCCTCTAACCCGTGCTGTCATTCAGGCACTTCGTAATCGTGTGCGCTTAATGCAAAAGAACCGACCCGTACGGTCTGCTCAGGTTTCTGACGCGATCGCTCCTGGTGATGCATTATCAACAGCCCGTGCTTCTCTAGCAGAGTTGCGCTTTAATGACGGTTCTTTGGCTCGTGTAGGTGAGCAAGCCGTTTTTCGTTTCGTACCCAATGCGCGGACATTCCAGCTCTCCAATGGTACGATGCTGCTTCTCATTCCACCGGGGCGTGGCCCCACAGGGGTTCGAACTCCTAACGCGGCTGCGGGAATTAAGGGGTCAGCCTTGTTTGTGAGGTATATTCCTGACACTGACACTACCCTAGTGGGGGCACTGACCAACAACCCCCAGGGACCTATGGTGATCTACAACCGGGATGGTTCCCAAAGCCAGGGCTTACGAGCTGGACAGCTAGCAGTTGTGGTCAAGAACCGGATTGAAAATGTCTATGACTTTGACCTCAACACCTTTTATGAAACCAGTGATCTGGTTAAAGGGCTGAATCTAACCCAAAAAGATTCTACGACTCCCTCTGATGAGGCGATCGCGGCAGTTCGAGCTGAGACAGTGGAAGCTTTGCAGGATCAGTCTCCTTTTAAGGAAGCAAATGTAGTTGAAAACCCAGCGTTTGTTCGCTTACCCTCTGACTTAGCCGACTTCCCCGCTAACAACCTCGACAGAGTTTTCAATCCGGTAGATGTGCGTCAAGTTGTAGAAGCAGGGGAAGTCCAGTCTGAACAAACGGCAGTTTCTTCGGAGGAGAACGAGAGTTCTGCTGGCGAGATGCCTGTCACTGGGGTTACACCACCTGTTACTCAACCAGCTTCTGGGCCAGCCACCGCTGCTCAAGGTCAACCCTCCCCTGCTCAAGGTCAACCCTCCAGTGGGCCAACTGTTAGTCCACTTTCTCCGCCCGCTCCAGAAACTTCTATCCCCACTGCACCAGGAGTTCCAGCACCGCCGTCTAACCCTTCTCAACCCACTGTACCCGCAACTCCTGTAGTGCCTCCGGCGGCTCAAGATCCAGGAAGGTCTCCTGCTCCTGCTCCTGCTCCTCAGCCTCCTGTTGCCCCCGTTGTCACTCAACCCGCTGTACCTGCAACTCCTGTAGTGCCTCCGGCGGCTCAAGATCCAGGAAGGTCTCCTGCTCCTGCTCCTGCTCCTCAGCCTCCTGTTGCCCCCGTTGTCACTCAACCCGCTGTACCTGCAACTCCTGTAGTGCCTCCGGCGGCTCAAGATCCAGGAAGGTCTCCTGCTCCTGCTCCTGCTCCTCAGCCTCCTGTTGCCCCCGTTGTCACTCAACCCACTGTACCTGCAACTCCTGTAGTGCCTCCGGCAGCTCAAGATCCAGGAAGGCCTCCTTCTCCTCAACCACCAACCCAGAATCCGGGTCCACCTATAATGATTGAGCCTTTGCCAGGTGGCTCAGTTGTACCCATTGATCCAACTTTACCAGCGACTCCCCCGACCAATCCTGGCCCCAGTAATCCACCTGGGCCTCCAGTGACAGATGGACCTCCAGTCCCTCCAGCCCCTCCAGTTACCGATCCCCCAGTGACAGATGGACCTCCAGTCCCTCCAGGTCCTCCAGTGACAGATGTGCCTCCAGTCCCTCCAGGTCCTCCAGTGACAGATGTGCCTCCAGGTCCTCCAGTGACAGATGTGCCTTCAGTTACCGATCAACCACCTAACGGTGGCCCAGCAAACGGAGGTAACTTCCCTGGTGGTGGTGCAACCGAGGGTAACTTCCCTGGTGGAGCCAATGGTGGGAATTTCCCGGGTCGAGGCCCAATAAACAGGTAAATTAGTTGTCCGCGGGGTTGTTTAGCTCCGTGGATTCTGTTTCCGCTTCCACGGTGTTGGGCCAAGCAACCGTAGAAAATGCTGCATCTGTCGGTGCTAATGTATCGCTAGAGAGATCGATATCAGCGGCTAAGTGAGAAAGCTCAGCTCCACTTAATGGAGCACCACCAGTCGAGCTATGGGTGGTAAGTTTTTGAAGTGCTTCTAAGACTTCTGTTACGGACTGATAGCGCTGTTTGAAGTGATATCGCACTAGGTTACTCAAAATAGTTGCCAGTTCGTGGCTAACTTCAGTTCTATGCCGCCATAGCACTTCTCCGGTTTCCTGGTTTTCCTTCAGTTGGCTAGGAGGAATTCCTGTTAGGGCTTGAATGGCTGTGATTCCTAGGGCATACAAATCACTATTGCAGCGTGGGCTACCAGCATACTGCTCATTAGGCATATACCCTTGTGTGCCAATGCCGACAGTGAGGCTGGTTTGTTTGTCGTCGTCGGCCAGTTGAGGAATTTCTTTCACAGCTCCAAAGTCAATCAGAACTAACTTGCCGTCTGACTGCCGTCGAATAATGTTGCTAGGCTTGATGTCTCTATGAATCACTCCTTGACTATGGACAAAATCGAGAACTTGCAACAAATCTTTGAGTAGCTCAATGACTTGGGCTTCTGGTAGTTGCCGACCCAGAGTTAGTTCATGGCTTAAAGGACGACCTGGAACAAATTCTTGAACCAGGTAAAATTCTTCGTTGTCCTCAAAGTAGGCGAGGAGTTGCGGAATTTGGTCGTGCTTGCCCAGTCGCTCTAGGGTTTCTGCTTCTCGTTGAAATAGTTTCCTGGCGAGTTGTAGAAGATTAAGGTTATTACTCACAGTTTTCAGCCGCTTCACCACACACTGAGGGTGACCGGGACGTTGAGTATCCTGAGCAATGTAGGTTTCGCCAAAGCCCCCAGACCCTAAAACTCTTACAACCACATAACGACCACCCAGCTTGGTGCCTATAATGGCTCGTTCTCGCTCTTGCAGGATGTCTTGCAAATCATCTTGGTGACTTTGGCTGATAATTTCTTGGACGAGAGGTGATGCGGCATAGCTTCTGAGGGCATGCCGTAGGCGTAGCTTCTTGAAGTGCTCAATAGTAGAGCGAGAAAATGCGTGGGACAGTCCACTTAGCGCGATCGCGGTGACGGGTAATGCGGTTGGTAAAATTAGCCCACCAGAAGAAAAGATGAGATAACTAGCGCCTCCCCAAGCCAACGGAGTGCCAATGATCAGCAGCCAACGCAGCCAAGGTCGCTTAGGGTAGCTCAATAGCAAACCCACACCCAGGACGCCTACTAAGCACAAGATCCCTTGTAAAGAGCGATTGGGAATAGCCTCTGCGATCGCCCGATCTTCCATTAAAGTCGCGATCGCATTCGCATGAATTTCCACCCCTGGCATGGCTTGAGAGTGTAACCAGTTAGCAGAAAAGGGCGTTGGCAAGAAATCTTGCAAGATGGTCGCTGTTGAGCCAATCAGCACGATCTTATTTTTGAACGAAAAATCTTGACCTGGTTTCAGGTAGTTATTCCAGTAAGTTGGGTCAAGCACATGCCAAAAGGGAATCTGCTTGAAGGTGCCTGCGGGACCATAGAAGAAAATATGATCCCCCTGGGAACCACCAAATTTGACTTGGGCTGCCTTGAGCGTCGCCTCAGCGAAATCCGGAATATTTTGCGGCAATCCGCTACCAAAGTCAGGTTCTTGCGATAAGAGCCGTGAGAACTGATTGCCTAAACGATGTACCTTGCCATTGGGTTCTATTAAGAAATTAATGGAACCGACCGAGAGGGGGTTGGTGCGGAAAGGCGGATAGAGAGGACTCAATTGGGCAGTAATGCCTTGATCGTTAATGATGTCCTCATACTTGACCGCTAGAGTAACGCGACCTGGATAGCGTTGTAAGCTCTGGCGCAGTTGCTCGTCGTCTGCGATACCATAACTGCTCGGTGTTGAAAATTCAATATCTAAAGCGACAGAGCGGGCTCCAGCAGCCATTAGCTTGTCAATAACTTCAGCATAGGCAGATCGCTTCCAGGGCCAAGTCTGTAGGGCTTCGAGAGACTTATATTTCTCTGGGTCGGCTTGGTAGAACTGACCTTGAGACATCGATTCATCATCGATCGCCAGAATTACAATGTCACTTGGTGCCGCAACAGGGCCACGCAGCTCAAAAAAGAGTGTCTGCGCTTGCCGCTCCATGATTTGACCAAGCGGAATATTCGTGGCAGTCGCGATCGCTGCTGCTGCTGCCCAAACCCCTGTCAGGATATGCCCCAAGTTAGGGAGATTCAAAAAACGCTTTGCAGGCTTCGTTAGCTTTTCAGTGACTAAGGGCCGAACTGTAGTGGCGATATTTTTCTGCAAAGACAGCAGAGTTTGATCTTTTGGCATGGCTTGTCTCAGTGATTTAGCTGGTGTCACCCAGAGACTGATGGCATTGTCACTCGTCTAAAAGGCAGTGATTGGAGTTCTTTTCCGAAGGGACTAACAACACTCACAATACTTAGAAAAAGTATTTAGAAGCTGTGAGATCTGCTGCACCTTGACGATGTACTTTTCCACCTAACTTAGCAAACCCTGATTAATAGTACAGGCTATCTTTATTTGACGCACTCCCACGGCTAAAGCACGTGGGATTCAGCGATACTGGCGAACAATGCGAGGCCAACCCCGTCTGACTTGCTCTCTCACTCTAGACAACGCCCTGCCTAGTTGGACTGCTCCAAACAACCAGAATTGGTTTTCTCTCTTTAGGACTGACAGACAATGCGACGCACACGCTCCGCGAACACCGCCTTATATCCCACGGCTAAAGCGTGTGGGCTTTACGGCGATTTCTGTAATACTGTGCCTATAGAGCAGTGATTCTCTTGCTTGTTTTACAGGGTTCGACGAAAGCCTAGAATTCTAGTACAAATAGGTAATGTCAGCAGAACTGGCTGTAGGGCTAGAAATAGGTAACACATCTGAACCTAAGACTGTGAGTGAGTACCTGATGGTTCCCAGAGATACGTTATAGAGATTAGGTTTCTATAATGATTGCAGTCTTGGTAGACTTAGTTCCCTAAAAAGCTGAAATTTTTATATAAACCCACCTCTATGTAGATGAGCTCGTAACAACCTATAGAGTTATAGTCTGTACACTTACATTAAATAACCTACAAGTCGAAATTATGCACCCTCATAAACATACTTTAGAATGGCTAAACTTTATCTCGTTTGGTAGAGGTAGAGTCAATAGGCAATAGCCACTAATAGAGAACTGACTAGATATAAATTGTGTAGGCAACTAAGCCTCCATCCACAAATAAACGCTCTAATGTGGGCTCACTACAATTGCCTAGTAGTCAACCTATATAGACAAGTAGACATAGTCCGTAATTTCCAAATTAATTCTCTAATTTTTATTAGGTCTAAGCTTCTATGCCTTGTTCAATGAACCGTCTGTCTATTTTTGTAGACGGGAACAATATGTTCTATGCTCAACAAAAAAATGGTTGGTTTTTTGATCCAAGACGTGTCCTGGAACATTTTACAAATGATCCGGATATTGTGTTGGTCAATGCCTTTTGGTACACCGGGATTAAAGATCCCCAAGACCAACGCGGTTTTCGCGATGCTCTGATTAGTTTAGGTTATACAGTCCGTACCAAAATTCTCAAAGAGTATTATGACGACAATTCGGGTCGTTACTCGCAGAAAGCCAATCTAGATATAGAGATTGTGATTGATATGTTCAATACCGTTGAGCAGTACGATCGCGTCGTGTTGTTTAGTGGGGATGGGGACTTCGAGCGAGCGATCGAACTACTTCGCTCCAAGAGCACTCATATCACAGTGGTCTCTACAGAAGGCATGATTGCCCGCGAACTCCGCAACGCCACCGATCGCTATATCGACCTCAATGATATTCGGCCCAAAATTGAAAAATTCGATTCTCAGTTCTAAAAGTTGTACCTTAAACGTCAACTGGGCTCCTTAGCTAGGGATGGAAGCCCCGCGCTGTAACCGTCAGGGTCAGCGTCGGGATAGGGAGTCCGGCGATGAGGAGTCTCACCCCGAACGATGCCACAGGCGGGTGGAGTGGGTGAGCGACGAATCGCCAATCTATGGAGCCAACAAAAGGCTTGAAGTCTTTTCATGACAAGGATTTCAGGGTATAATGCAGATGGTTTGACAACCCACCTGACCGCATCGAACAGATAGGCAAACTTCAAAGTAGAGGTTCGACTCTTGCCGCAGACAGATCGGTAGCTCAGGGAAGCTGTTTTCTCCAACTGGTCGCCATTGCGTAAATCCAAGAGAAACAAAAGCAAAAGTTATCAACCTGCGGAAGGCGGGTTGCTGCCTGGGTGAGAGGCGACTATCACGGGAGTCAGTGGGATGTGCTGTTAATACAGGCATGACCAAAACCTCCAGAAGCTGCGTCAGACCAATACTTTGCTTGCAAGGTGGAGGCAGCGGCTGTTGAAACAGGAAGCCCGTGCTGTATTGCGTAGCAATCAGCGTCGGGTACTTCACAATAAGAAAAGTGTTGTCCACTTGCACTCAAGTTGGCTAAATCTGCTATGAAAATTCAACCCCAACCAGACCGGATTATCATTTTCGATACGACCTTGCGTGATGGTGAGCAGTCGCCCGGTGCCACGCTGAACGTGGATGAGAAGCTGACCATCGCCCGACAACTGGCTCGTCTGGGAGTTGATGTCATTGAAGCAGGATTTCCTTTTGCCAGCCCTGGAGACTTTGAAGCTGTCCAAAAAATTGCTCAAACCGTAGGGACGGAACAAGGCCCGGTAATTTGTGGTTTGGCTAGAGCGACTCGTCAAGATATTCAGACCGCAGCAGAAGCTCTCAAACCAGCAGCTCATGGTCGGATTCACACTTTTATTGCCACCTCAGATATTCACCTCAAGCACAAGCTGAAGAAGTCCCGCTCTGAAGTGCTGGCGATCGCCGAAGAGATGGTCGCCTACGCCAAATCTTTAATCGATGATGTGGAGTTCTCGCCTGAGGATGCGGGTCGCTCCGATCCAGAGTTTCTTTATCAAGTGCTAGAGCGGGCGATCGCGGCGGGTGCCACCACCATTAATATTCCCGATACCGTGGGTTACACCGTACCCAGCGAATTTGGCGCTTTGATTCGTGGCATTAAAGAAAATGTCCCCAACATCGACCAAGCCATCATTTCGGTACATGGTCACAACGACCTCGGCTTAGCCGTCGCCAACTTCCTAGAATCCGTAAAACATGGAGCCCGCCAGCTAGAATGCACCATCAACGGCATTGGCGAACGGGCTGGCAATGCCGCTTTAGAAGAACTGGTGATGGCGTTGCATGTGCGGCGGCAGTACTTTAACCCCTTCCTCGGTCGTCCCGCGGAATCAGAAGCGTCCTTGACCAATATCGATACGCGCCAGATCTACAAAACCTCCCGCTTGGTTTCTAACTTGACTGGCATGTTGGTGCAGCCCAACAAAGCGATCGTCGGGGCCAACGCCTTTGCTCATGAATCTGGCATCCACCAAGATGGTGTGCTGAAGAACAAGCTCACCTACGAAATCATGGATGCCCAATCGATTGGGCTAACCGACAACCAAATCGTCTTAGGCAAGCACTCAGGCCGCAACGCCTTCCGCACCCGCTTAAAAGAATTAGGCTTCGAGCTGTCAGATCAAGAACTGAATAAAGCCTTTATTCGCTTCAAAGAATTGGCAGATAAGAAGAAAGAAATCTCCGATTGGGATTTGGAAGCCATCGTCAACGACGAAATCCAGCAGGCTCCCGAACTATTCCGTCTAGAACTCGTGCAAGTCTCCTGTGGCGATCGCGCCCGCCCCACCGCTACCGTTAGCCTCCGCACTCCTGAAGGCGAAGAACTCACCGATGCCGCGATCGGTACTGGCCCAGTTGACGCTGTGTACCGAGCCATCAACCGCGTCGTCAACGTCCCTAACGAACTGATTGAGTTCTCAGTCCAATCTGTCACTGCTGGCATTGATGCGATCGGAGAAGTCACCATTCGCTTACGGCATGGCGATCGCGTCTTCTCCGGTCGAGCTGCCAACACCGACATCATCGTGGCCTCCGCCCAAGCTTACGTCAATGCCCTCAACCGTCTCTACGCCGCCATTAGCGCCCCCGCTAATCTCCCTCACGCTGAGAGAATTGGCGCAGAAGTGTAGGAGGGAGGAAGGATGAGGGATGAAGGATGAAAAGAGAGGAGTGCTGGGTGCTGAGAAGTGAGGAGAGAGCGGTGAGGAGTTAGGAGTCAGGAGCCAGAAGTTAGTAAGTAAAAGCCAAAAGCTAGCAGTGACTTGCTAACCGCCGAATCCATTCCAGCCCCAGCCCTAGACTCGAAACACTCATACCTAAACTCGTCTGGAGGGGGTCTGGGGGACGCAGCCGTCCCTCAGCGGGAGTTTGAGGGCAGGTGCCCTCAAGTCTTGGTTACTCGGTGCCAAAATCCTCAAACACATCCTCAAACGCACCAGGCAGCACCACTAAAAGATTGCCGCAACAATCTCCAACTTGGCATAATGCTGACATTCCAGTCAGTACACCACAATGCAAGACGACCTCCTCAAGCGCGAACGTGAGTTTCACGACCTGTGGGCTGCGGCCATCGACATCGAAGGGATTCAAGTTCGAGATTATTTTGAAGCCTGCACCGCTCCAGAGAACCGCTTCATCCTCAAGCACTTAGGAGATGTCAAAGGAAAATATCTGCTCGACTTGGGCTGTGGCGCAGGAGAAAATAGCGTTTATTTTGCCACCAAAGGAGCACGTTGTGTCGCCGCCGATTACTCCCCAGGCATGGTAGAGGTAGCGCTGAAGCTAGCAGCAACCAACCATGTTGCAGTAGAAGGTCGCACCATTAATGCAATGGAAATAGAGTTTCCCGACAACACCTTTGATATTGTCTACGCCTCTAATTTGCTGCACCATATTCCCCAACCCAAAACCGTAATTCGGGAGATGTATCGAGTCCTAAAGCCCGGTGGTAAAGCTTGTTTTTGGGACCCCTTAAAGCACAATCCGGTGATTAACGTCTACCGCCGCATTGCCACCAAAGTACGGACTGAAGACGAAACTCCCCTAGATATTAATATTGCCAATTTTGTCCAATCTGTCTTTACAAAAACGGAATATGACACGTTTTGGCTAGCAACCCTCTGGATTTTTCTACGATTTTATTTAGTAGAGAAAGTAGATCCTAATAAAGAGCGATATTGGAAAAAAATCATCTTAGAACATGAGCGCCTGCGACCAACTTATTTGAAATTGGAGAACGTAGATCGAAGCTTGAAAAAGTTACCCCTCATGAAACGGTTTGCTTGGAATATTGCCGTAGTTGCAACTAAATAACATGAATAGTTCCAAGCGGCAGTCTTTATGGCAACGAGTTGGCATGTACAGCTTGTTAGGGGCGATCGCTCTAGTGATGCTGTTTCCGTTGATGTGGCTCGTTAGCACTTCGCTCAAGTCTCCAGCCGAGAACATCTTTCAATTTCCGCCACAACTGTGGCCCAGCCAACCGACTTGGCAAAATTTTGTTCAAGTTTGGCAAACCAATCCATTTGGTCGCTATCTATTTAACAGCACTTTAGTGGCTATTCTCACGGTCACTCTGAACTTGCTGTTCTGTTCGCTGGCAGCTTATCCATTAGCACGGCTCAATTTTCGCGGTCGAGATGTGATTTTTACGTTGGTGATCTCGACGATCATGATTCCTTTTCAAATCGTGATGATTCCGCTGTACATTTTGACCGTGCAGTTGGGGCTACGAAATACCTACTTGGGGCTCATCTTTCCCGCGATCGCCTCAGCTTTTGGGATTTTTCTATTACGGCAAGCGTTCCAGAGTGTTCCTAAAGAACTGGAAGAAGCGGCTCGGATGGATGGCTGCTCGGAGTTAGGTTTGTGGTGGCATGTGATGTTGCCCTCGGTTCGTCCGGCGCTGGTGACGTTAGCAATTTTTGTGTTTATCGGGTCTTGGAGCGATTTTCTCTGGCCTTTGATTGTGCTCGATCGCCCAGAATATTACACGTTGCCACTGGGGGTTGCGACGCTAGCAGGAACGTTTTCGCTCGATTGGCGATTGATTGCGGCGGGTTCTGTAATTTCGATCGCGCCGATTTTGCTTTTCTTTTTGGTGATGCAGCACTATATTGTGCCGACTGAGGCGGGGAGTGGGATGAAGGGGTAGGGGTTGCTGTTTTTTGTTGGTGGTTGAGAACCGAACCCTTGGGGGCGCTTGCCCCCAGACCCCCGCTGAGGGACGGTTGCGTCCCCCAGGCCCCCTCCAAAAGTGGTTTTAATTCTGGTGCTACTTGGCTGACAAGACGGCTTTGGGGTAGGCGATGCGTTGGTGGTTGAATTGTTGCCAGACTTGGACAAAGACTTCAGCGATTTGGTTCATTTCTTCGCGGCTAAGGCCAGAATCAGCTAGCTGGTTATCTTGCCAACGGGCTCGTAAGATTTTGTTGATCATGGAGAAAGCTTCTTCTGGGGTGGCGTCTTTAAGCGATCGCAGCGCGGCTTCACAGGAGTCTGCCAGCATCACAATACCCGTTTCACGAGATTGGGGCACTGGGCCGTCATAGCGGAAGTCACTCGCGTCTACTACGCGCTCCGAGCCTTGTTTCTCTTGCTGCTGGGCTTGGTGATAGAAGTAGGCGATCAACATGGTGCCTTGGTGTTCTGGAATAAAAGCTTGAATCGCTTTCGGTAAGCGGCATTTACGGGCCATGACCAACCCCGCGCTCACATGCTTTTTGATCAGCTGGGCACTTTTCCAGGGGTCATCGATCGCGTCGTGCTTATTGGGGCCGCCCATTTGGTTTTCAATGAAGCCCAGGGGGTCGTGCATTTTGCCGATGTCATGATACAAGGTGCCAGCTCGCACGAGTTCCACATTGCAGCTCAAGGCTCTAGCCGCAGCTTCGGCTAGGGTCGCGACAAAGAGTGTGTGCTGGAAAGTTCCAGGGGCATCGGAGGCTAAGCGCTTTAAGAGGGGACGATTGGGGTTAGAGAGTTCTGCTAGACGGATGGGAGTGACGAGATCAAACAAGTGTTCTAAGTAGGGACTGAGTCCTAGCGCTACTACGCTCCAAGCTACGCCTGTTAAGCCATGTAGCATAGCTCCACTGAGGACGAGATACCAGACGGGGCCAGAAGCTGCGTTTAGAATCAAGGTCAGGATCAGATAGGCAACTCCTTGAGTGAGTCCCACCATCCCGCCTAAGAGGGCCAGTTCTTCGCGCGATCGCAATCGTCCTGCAATTAACCCTCCCAATAGCCCCCCAATGGCGCTGGCTAGCCAGTAGCTCCAACTCACTTCCAATCCCAATGGCGCTATAACTGCGAGCAAGCCAACCACTGCCACACTCAAGGCAGAACCATAAAAGCTACCGACTAACAAGCCGATGGCTGGTAGGCTCGTGGAAGAAACGCCAAAAATTCCTAGCAGCGGGGCGCTTAAGGTCAAAACTAGCAGGAGGAGATGGTCTCGATGCCTGAGTCCTGGATGAAATCGCCGCTCTACCAACCAGATCACGCCAACCGCACTGCTCGTCAGGCCACCAAAGCCCAGCAAACCTAGCCAGTTAATTTCCCGACGGCTGAGACCAAAGTGATCTAGCAAGACAAAATCAGCTTGAGTAATGCCTTGGCCTTCTTGGACAATAATTTCGCCTTGCTGAATGGTCACCAGCACAGGTTTCACTTCTTGGGCGGCTTGTTCGGCGCGGAGTTTTGTTTGTTCAGGGTCACGGACCAAGTTGGGTTCCAGAACCTTGGGTAAAAGGTTAAGGGCGATCGCCATCACAGATTCGGAGGTAGCTTCCCGCATCTGCACCTTAATCGCATTCCTCAGAATGCTTTTAGGCAAGCCTGGTGAAATACCCTGAGCTAGAATTCGCGCTGTTGCTTGCCGAATCTGGGTTTGGGTCGCCTCCCAGTCAGCGTCCGATAAGTTAAATAAAGTGGCGTCGTAAAGTATTTCCGAGTCGGAGGTAGGGGTGTCTGACAGCGCCGCCAGCGCCATTGGGTAGCTCCAACGAGTCTTAGAAATTACTTCCACTAGGACAGCAAAGTCTTGAGCGGGTATGGCTTGGCGATAACTGCGTAGTTCTGCGATCGCCTGCTGTTGAGCCGCATTAAGGGGAGGGGCATCCAGCTTCAACCAGGCACTCAGCTCCGGGTCAGTGCTACTGCCTAATTCCGAGGTAGGGCTGGCAGGCGCTTCCACGGCTCCTAAAATGATTCGCCACTCCCATTCCTCAGCTTGGCGTAGATAAATTTGGGTGGGTAGGGATAGGTTGTAAGTAGGGGCAACCGGAAACGTTCCAGCCATTTGCCGCAGCTCGGTTCCGCGTTTTAGAGCCTGAGCTAAAGCCTCTTGCACCCGCTGATTGACAGCCAGATCGAGCATTAATACTGGAACTGCTCCAGTCCGTGCTTCCCGCCGCTTGTCTTCTGTGGTTTTTGGGTCTTCTACGCTGGCATTTTGGGGAGCCCGGATCGTTTGAGGAGCCGCAGTGCCAACATCTAGTTTGGGTTCGTTATAGAAGCGGTAACCAATGGTGCTTGTTAGCGAAAGCACAGCCACAATCACCATCGTGGGGGGTCTGTACTGGTGCAGGTTTTGCGATCGCAAGCCAACTGACGGAGTGGCTAAAGGCTGACGATTCCAACTCTGACTCAGGGCATGACCAAAGGTTTTACGCGATGCGTCCGCCACGTACACACGCCACCAATGGGTCCGATAGCGTTTACACAACCGCTCAGCCCGCCGCATCAACAACTGAAGCGCTCTCATAGCTATTGGGATCTACAAGCAACAGTGTGAAAAGAAATGCAGGCGAGGCGGTAAAAAATCTGTTGTGTACATGAGGTAGGTTCCATTGTTAAAGGCTGTCCAAAAAAATCGTGGCAGCACCCGCTTAGTTATTCATCCATGCTAGCTGGTCAATATCAGAGGGTAAGGGAAGGACCATCACAATTGATGTAGTGACTAATATCGTGGACGGTAAGACATGGATGGACATTAGCGGGGACGAATCACATGGGGAGCGGCGATCGCTGGGACGTGGTAGCGCTTAACTGGAAACTTTTGTGTATCATAGGTGCCCGACCAGGTAGCTAGCAAGTCGGAAGCTAATTCCATTACCTCTGCTTCAAACTCCACCACTTGCCAAAGTGATTTCAGGGTAGAGCTAGAGTTGGGGTGATCGAGGGCTAAGCGCCACTCCACAGGAATTCCAGCTAGGCTGTTGGCCGCTCCCGACATAGCACCCGTCAGAGTTGCGACTAAGGCTGGCGCCATTTGCATCTGTAGCGAGCGTAAGACTGCGAGACGCCAGTCGTTAGGGGTGGCAAGGCAACAATAAAGTGCTGCCATGATCGGTTGTAGTTCGTGAAGGGTAGGGGTGGCCTGTAGCGCTTGCTGTGGAGATTGGCATAGCTGCGATCGCGCTCGTTCCAAGCTGGCCTGCTGCTCTAGTAAAGTTTGTACTTGAGCCAATTGCTGCATCAAGATTGCCACGGAGTCTGCCTTGGCCACAGGGCGACCTAATCTCGTTTCTAAGCGAGTAATGGCCGCAATCATTTGGGGAATTGAGCGCTGGGGATGAAACTGGTTTTGCAGGGCTTGCGCGATCGCCAAACTAATCATAAAGCTTGGCAGAATTGAGCTGGGTTCAGGTGCAACTTCCTGGCTAAGCCGTTCTAGGTTCTGATAAATCTTAGCTTCATCTTCATGAAAGAACAGCGCGATCGGAAGGCTAGCGATCGCCAGCTCACTTGCCCTCAGACTTGCTCTCAGCGTTCCCAAATCAGCAGCTTTCTGAGGATTGGGTTGGCGAGGCTGCTGCCAATCTGCGAAATCCAGATCTCCTCGCCGCACTAAACTTTGAGCGCCCCGCACGACTAAGCGGCCCCATCCTGACTCAGAGATGCTGAGTTTCTCTCGAACTGAGGTAGCGGTTAACAGGTGTGACCATTGCTCCGGGCAATTCAAAGGTAGTGGAGGTGCTGTGGAGTTGAGCGGGTCTACTGGGGTGACTTGAGCCCAATACACTCCTAACAGTTCTCCGATGGCTGCGCCTACCAGTACACCTTGAAACTGGCTCAAGAGTGAGTACCGCATGCATTTTCTCCCAATTACATAGCACCCAATTGCATAGCACCCACTTATATAGCAAAAGAGGGGTGAAATACCCCTCTCATATCTATCAGTGTTAGCTCAACATTTTAGCTAGCTGCTTTTTGGGTGTCTGATAACTTGTCAAGTTATTGTCAGATAACTATCAAGTTAGTTGCAGTAGTATTGCTACTGCGATCGCCACCTTAGGCTTGACCTGGCTCCAGACGAGCGTAGAAAATACCCCGGATTTTGACTTCTAAAGGCTCACGAGAACCCATGTCAGTTTCCGAAGGTTGCTCACTTTCAAAGGTGCCAGCAATTTCGCCAGTAGTGTTGTCAATCTTAGCGACTTGGAGAGAAATCTGACCTTGACCCACATTAAAGCTCTTCACGTTTTCGCGTGTTAGTTCAGCACTATCCGCTTGAGCTGGGAGGGCAACGGCGTTGTCATACCCTGTAGCCAGACCGCGACCTTTGGGGTCTAAGAAGTTGGAGGTCCGATAGGAGGGGACTTTGAACTTACCTTCAAAGTCAGTAGAGGTGTTGATCACACCATTCAAACCAGGTTGGGTTTGAGCCACCAAGTCTTTGATAGTAAATAGGAAAGGCACCCGCTCACCACCAGCCAATTGCACGGTGATGGCTTGGAAGTCGAGACCATCTTCTTCTTTAAAGGTGAAGCTGCCATCTGAATTAGGCTGCAATGCACCATTTACAGCTTCGATGGAAGAAGTTTGGCGAGTCACTAGCTTCGCAGGCTTGAAGGACGCTTGAGAACGCTTGCTAACACTTTCTTCCTTCACAAAGAAGTCGATTGGCTGCAAGCACAAGCCGTTCAGGGTGTAAGACTTGCTAGTATCCACACTGATGGAACCACGTGAGGTCTCATCGAGTTGGGGACAAGTGTTTGCCAAACCAGTTCCTCTAATCTGCTCGTAGGTGAGTAGATCCCGGTTCACAGTAGTACTTGGCCCACTGCTACAAGCAGTCAGCACACCCAAGCACAAGGCGAGGAGTGAAACGATTAAAGCACGATACCTCATAGTCAACCTCAATACCAATGTTATAAATCCCTGCCAGGGCAATCTAAAATTTGGGCTTCAGGTACTCAAGCGAGTAGGGTGATGGCCCGCAACCAACCTGAGGCAAAACAGCCACACTTTAAAAACGCCTGCACTCTGTTTTGGGCGTGCTGCCGCAACCACCAGGGAGAATTTTGAGCCACTGCCAGGTTTAGCTGGATTCTTATGATTTCCGGAATGGTCCGGCCAAGACCTAATACAGCATTTTACACGTCCTTGGATCGCCTTTTGCTATAGGTGGCAAGCAAATTGCCTGGGTTTGTCATTGTGGGGATCGGAACAGGCAATTTTGATCGAAGCAAGCATGACTGGTTTTTTCGCCGTAAATTCTGATTCAGATTCACTTAAAGACTCTTGTAAAGTTGGGTTAACCCAATTGCTGTTGATTTAGCGCTCAGCCCAACAAGGATTACGTGGTGATGGATGACAATAATCAGATGGTGTCCGATCGGGTGAAAAATCCAAATCTGGAGTCTCAAGCGATCGCTCAAGTAGTAAGAGCCTCGGCTCAGAGTCATGAGGGTGACTGTCTTACTCTCTTAGCCCTCTTGCGGTTACTAGAGAGTTTGCACCGAGAAATTAGTGACAATTTTTTTCAAGCTTCATTACCCACCAACCGTCAAGCTCTCTATGCATTGCTGCGAGATATAGAGACTGAGGGTGGCTGGCCTTATATTCATCGGATGAAGCTACAAGCACTTTTGGCGAACTTGCCGCCAGATATTATAGGTGAGGCTCCTTCAGAAGTAGTATCTGTTGCTTCGGAGCCCGAAGCTGAACCCCAGGATTAGGTTGCACCGAACTGTTGAGTAGGTCAATCCTGGTTTTGGTTCTGGCAAGCTTTGAGTCGAGTAGTTAGTTTAAGTGTCCGAACATTGAGTGACCCACTGGGGAGGGTGAAGAATCTACAATCATTTTGCCCTCCCCAGAAGAGTTGTTTATGACTGTTGATAGAGGCTCTACTACGCTAAAGCCCTAGGGTGCGATCGCCCTATTCTCAAGTTGCCTTTGAAGTTACCTTTGCAGTTATCTTTGAGTTGAAATTAACCCGGTAGAAACTAATTGCGCTATGGAGTCTGAGAAGGTTATGGCCAGAATGGTCAAAAAAACTATTTGCTAATTATTTAGCAATGTACTTGTTCAAGAGCAATCAAAAGGTTTAAAGGTTAAATTTAGATTAATTCAAGGTTATCTTTTTCGGATTTATGACAGCAGTCCTGTCATGCAAAATAGATAATACTCAGTTGGGTGCTTGATTGAATTGAATCGCAGCTCTGTTGATGTATTGATCAATGAATGCAATGACTGAATTTCCCTTGAATCTAACAGCACCAACTTTGTCTTTGGAATCCACTATACAAGAGTTGCACCTTTATGACTTTCAGGTGGATTCTGGTTGCCTTGGCGCAGAAGTTTCTCATGTATTTGAAGCAAATCCGCTATTACCTGGTGTTCTTTTAGTTAATAGGGATGAACTGATCGGAACGATCTCGCGTCGCAAATTTCTAGAACAAATGAGCCGCCTGTATGGGGTAGAGCTATTTTCCAAACGACCTCTGAAAGTTCTATACAACTTTGCTAAAAGTGAACCCTTAATTTTGCCAAGTGATACCTCAATTGTGGCTGCGGCTCGGCAATCACTGGGGCGATCGCCAGAATTAGTCTACGAACCCGTTGTAGTGCAAATAGGGCCTTCAACCTACCGCTTGCTAGATATTCATCAACTACTAGTCGCTCAAGCCAAAATTCATGAACTGACGACTCAGCTATTACGAGAGCAAACCCAAGCCCAATTGATGCAGACCGAGAAAATGGCTAGTTTGGGCCGTATGGTTGCAGGAGTCGCCCATGAGATTTTGAACCCGGTAAATTTTATTTGGGGAAATTTAGGACATTTATCAAGATACAGTCAAGATCTAATTCAAGTCTTATTGACTTATGAGCAGGAAGCAACCGAGACCTCTGCTGAGATTAAGACACTCAAAGAAGAGATTGAATTTGAGTTTTTGCTCAAAGATTTTCCTCAAGTTATTGATAGTATGCGCATGGGGGCAGAGCGTCTCAAAAAGATTGTGACTGGTTTGCGTAGCTTTTCCTATATGGACGAAGCAAAGCTTCGACCCGCAGACATTCATGAATGTCTCGATAACACTTTGCTGATTCTGGGCAATCGTCTCAAATATGGGATTGAGATTGTGAAAGATTATGGAGATTTGCCGCTAGTAGATTGTTATCCTGGGCAACTCAGCTAAGTGTTTATGAATCTCATTAGTAATGCCATTGATGCCTTAAGTGAGAAAACAGCCAATCATGCAGCTGAGCAGAAATCAAATCGATTTTTAGGCCAGCAGAAAGTTATTTTGAACCACTGGCAACCTCAAATCAAAATCACCACAACTATTTGCACCTCTGAGGCTCAAGTATCTCCAAAGGCTGACGCTTGGATCGTGATTCAAATTGCGGATAATGGTTCGGGAATTCCAGTTGGAATCCAAACAAAAATCTTTGAAACATTTTTTACCACTAAACCCATGGGTCAGGGGACTGGTTTAGGGCTGGCGATTAGCCATCAGATCGTGACTGAAAAGCATCAAGGTCAACTAAACTTGCGATCGCAACCTGGAATTGGGACTGAGTTTGAAATTTGGCTACCGATTGTCTCTGCCCAGCCTGTGCCTGTAGCTGTAGCCCAACTTTCAGAAGGTTAGCGAGTTGCAACCAAGATGGCACTATCAGAAATTACGGACTAAATGAAAAAACTGGCAATACAGCTAAGCCTACTTTGATAATTGTGCGGACGATTCGCAATCCTACAGCACCTATATTGAAAGACGGAAGCCGACACTGCCTCAGTCAAGTTACTCTACAGACTAATCTGACTCAGCTGGTGGTTCCTTAAGGAAACTGACGAGAGCTGAAAGTTTTTGTCAGGCTGTTTCTAGTTGAGAGCTTGCTGTTTCCAAGCGACCTTCTTTAGGTGTTTAGAGAGTTGGGTGCCTGTGCTAAATCAATCCAGTCCTCATATTATGCCGCCATTTCTATCTGAAGGGAATGGATTGGCCTTGAGTGTAGAGTCATCGCTACAAGATTTACGGCTCTACAACTTTCAAGTTGACATTAGCTGTTCAGGCGCAGAACTTGCCCAGTTTTTCGAGAAGTATCCTCTGTTACCAGGCGTTATTTTGCTGGAGCAGAGTGAGTTTGTCGGCATGATATCTCGGCAGCAATTTTTAGAGTATTTGCTGCGTCCTCATGGCCTAGAGTTATTTCTGAAACAGCCTTTGAGAGTTCTCTACAGTTATGCCAGAACTCAATCTCTCGCCCTACCCGCAGATACCTTGATTGTGACGGCGGCCCAGCAAGCACTACGGCGATCGCGCGAGCTACTAGGTGAACCCATTGTGGTTTATACAGAACCAGGAACCTATCACCTGTTGAATATGCATGAATTAAATATTGCCTATTGGCAGATTCGTGGCATTGAAACTCAGGTGAGATATGAAAGGGCTCAAGTCCAAATGATTCAAACTGAAAAAATGGCTAGTTTGGGTCGCTTAGTCGATGGCATTGCCCATGAAATTTTAGATCCAGTCAGTTTTATTTGGGGGAATTTGACTCACGTTTCTAGCTATAGTCAGAACTTGCTGGAATTAATTACTGCTTACGAAACTTATTTACCAGAGGTACCTAAAGAAGTTCTTGATTTGCAAACAGATTTGGAACTAGATTATCTCAAACAAGATCTGCCTCAGACTATTGCTAGTATTCGCTCTGGTGCAGAACGGTTATCTAAGTTGGCGACCAGCCTGCAAAACTTTTGTCATATTGATGAGGTTTACCCTAAACCTGCCGATTTGCATGAGTGCCTTGATAGCATTTTACTTTTACTAAAAAGCCGTTTAACTGGGGAAATTAGCATTGTTAGAAACTATGGTCAGTTGCCTCCAGTTTCTTGTTTTGCGGGACAGCTAAGCCAAGTATTTATGAATATTTTGACGAATGCAGTCGATGCTTTAATCGATCAAGCAATTCGGCAAGAGCTAGCGATCGAATTTGGCAGTCAAGGCATTCTCGCTCCCCCCCAAAAACCCCGCATTGAAATCACCACTCAAGTCTGCCCAGCCAGATCGGTGACGGCTGCTTCTGGCACTCGCTGGGTTTCAGTGCGGATTGTGGATAATGGCTTAGGTCTCTCGCTAGAGCGGTATCAGCAGATTCTGGAGTCGTTTTCGGTTGAGAAACGAGCGGCGAAAGAAACGAGTTTGTCTATGAGCTATCAAATTGTGACTGCGAGACACGGCGGCAAGTTTGAAGTGCGATCGCAACCCGGAGTCGGGACAGAATTTGAAATTTTATTACCGTTAGTTTAGCGGCTTTACTTATTCGATCAACCCCGGTGGTGGAGTGATTTCAACCTTCCTCGCCGCTAAATCTACGACAGGTACGATCTCGTTAACAAAGGGCACTAAAACCGTGGGCTGCTTGGGGTTTTTTGGCTCCCTCAGCTTCACTTCTAGCAGATCGTTGCCAGCGGGAATCACATCGGTGACTGTGCCCAGTAGAGTTTGCGTCGCTTGATCAAACACTTCTAAACCGATCAAGTCGATGACATGAAATTCCCCTGCTTCTAATTGCGGGCGATCGCCTTCTGGAACTAGCAACTTGCAGCCTTGGAGCGCTTCAGCATGGTCGCGATCGCTGACATCGCCCAATTGCAGAACATACATCCCTTTACCATGCAAGTAGCGACCCTTTACCAATTCAATCGGTTGGGGTTCAGTGGCATTTAAAGGCAAGAGCCAACGGGTTCCTGGTTGCTCAAAGCGCTCTGGGAAGTCAGAATTCGGGTAAACTCGCACCTCGCCTTTTAAGCCCTGCGCGGACACAATTTTGCCGATTTCTAGCCAACCTTCAGGCACGACCGCTGAGTTTAGGGCAGGAGAATTTGTCGGGGGAGTTTTGGTTTTGCGGCTCTCAGACATCTTTTTCTCACGGATCATAAGTACCTCACGGGAGTTTGGAAACCGAGCGTCTTTAGACCTCGGAAGAAAAACGACGCGGGTACTTTAGTGCCCGTTATGCCTGGATGAGTTATAATACACCCATGACTCAATCCCTGTCTGTCAAATGCAAGCTGATAGTGCCCGTAGAGTTGAGGTTGGAAATCGACCAAACTTTGCAGGGGTTTGCGGATGCTTGCAATCAGAT